>DMHB01000467.1 GCA_003449595.1 Microscillaceae bacterium
GCTATTTTCCCGATATGGGGCTTTCCTTACCTGAAAATTAAGCACACCCCCCAATCCTACGCCATAAATACTTGAAGCAGGCCCTTTGATGATTTCGGCACGTCCCAAAATAGATACATCAATGGCTTCCAAGCGGGTGAACCCATCGGTTTCTGTCAGGGGTATATCATTCAAATACATTTTGAGACTCCGAATGCCAAAATTAGAGCGCACCCCCACTCCCCGAATGGTAAGGCTGGCGTTGGAAAGATTGCTTTGATCCATCCGCACACCCGGTATGGTGTTGAGCACCGGTTGAAGGGTAAACGAATTGCCCCGATCCAAATCTCGCGAAGTGATTAATTGAACAGCACCGGCATTTTCTTGTAGTTTTTTGGTGTTGTCAAAACCGACCACTTGTACTTCGTTTAGCAATTTTTCGTCGGGACTGAGGGCTATGATAAACTCTTTGGTATATTGATTGGCCAATGGTACGAGTTGGGTTTCGTAGCCCATACAAGTAATTTGCAGGGTGCGCGCCATCGTGTCGGCCAAAAAGCTAAATTGTCCATTGGCTTGGGCGATGGTACCGCCTTGGCCGGGTAAGGTAAGTATCAAAGCACCAGCAAGCCCCGTTTGGGTTTGTGCATCTACTACTTTTCCTTTGAGTAGGGTTTGGCAAGTTGCTTGCCAACTCAACAACACCCAAAAGTAAACTAAGCAAAGAAATAGTACTTGTTTTTTCATAAGCAAGCAGCAAAATAAGAAGAAGATAACTTCGGTAGGCTCAATAAAAAAAACGTGCAAAAGTATCTCTTTTACACGTTGCATTAAAAGTAAATTTAGCAAATAACTTAGGCCACTTTCAATTTGCTGAGCTTTGATTTCTCAAATTTCTCTTGGGCATATTCCAAAGAGATTTCAAAATTTTTGTATTGACCATTGATAGATGGAATTTCAAACATAATATCAATCATAATGGCTTCGCAAATGGTGCGCAAACCGCGTGCTCCCAATTTGGTAAGCATAGCTTTTTCGACTATATAATCCACCGCTTCATCGGTAAAGCTTAATTCTACACCCTCCATTTCAAAAAGCTTGTGGTATTGCTTTACCAAGGCATTTTTGGGTTCGGTAAGAATCTTGCGGATGGTTTTTTTGTCTAAAGGTGCTAAGTAAGTAACCACTGGTAGTCTGCCTATCAACTCAGGGATCAGCCCAAACGACTTCAAATCTTGAGGGGTTACATATTGCAATAGGTCTTCTTTGTCTATCTCAATATCTTCACCTTGGGTATCAAAGCCTACGGGGCGCGATTTGACGCGGCTGGCAATGATGCGGTCGATGCCGTCGAAAGCGCCACCACAAATGAATAAAATATTTTCGGTGTTGATGGTAATGAGCTTTTGCTCGGGGTGTTTTCTTCCTCCTTGCGGGGGCACGTTTACCTCAGAGCCTTCCAACATTTTCAACAGGGCTTGTTGCACACCTTCTCCGCTCACGTCGCGGGTAATGGAAGGGCTATCGGATTTGCGGGCAATTTTATCGATTTCGTCGATATATACAATGCCCATTTCGGCTTGTTTTACATTGTAGTCGGCAGCTTGTAGCAAACGGGTCAACACATTTTCTACGTCTTCGCCAACATAACCGGCTTCGGTAAGCACCGTGGCATCGGCAATACAAAAAGGCACTTGCAAAATTTTGGCCAAGGTACGCGCCAAGTACGTTTTGCCTGTACCTGTTTCACCGACCATAATGATATTCGATTTTTCGATTTGCACTTGGTCGTTGCTGCCTACATTTTGGCGTTGCATCAAACGCTTGTAGTGGTTATAAACTGCCACTGTGAGCACTTTTTTGGCTTCGTCTTGCCCTACCACATATTGGTCGAGGTGGGTTTTCATTTCCACCGGAGGAATCAGTTTGAAATTGGTTTTCAGCGCCGGGTTTTGGTGTTGCGTTTCTTCCAACAAAATTTGGTGTGCTTGTTCGATGCAAGCATCACAGATGTGTGCGTTTAAGCCTGATACCAAAAGTAGCACATCACTTTTTTTCTTTCCGCAAAACGCACAATTGAGTTCTGGCATAATCAAAAATGAAAAGTAAAAAATACAAAAAGGTGTACAAATATACGATTTTCGCATTAAAAAATAAGACTTGGGTGATTTTATGAAACCCCCAAGCCTTATGAAAATTAAAAGAAATGAAGATAAATCAGCCCCCAGTATTAATTGCGCACCAATACTTCGTCGATAAGGCCATATTCTTTGGCTTCTTGCGAGCGCATCCAATAATCACGGTCTGAATCTTTTTCGATTTGGTCGTAAGTTTGGCCGGTGTGGAATGCCAAAATATCATATAATTCCTTTTTGGTTTTTTGGATTTCCTTGAAGGCTATCTCAATTTCGGAAGCTTGGCCTTGCGCACCACCCAAGGGTTGGTGAATCATAATGCGCGAGTGCTTCAAAGCCGAACGCTTGCCTTTGGTACCGGCAGCCAAGAGAACGGCTCCCATAGAAGCAGCTAAGCCTGTACAAATGGTAACTACGTCGGGCTTTACATACTGCATTGTATCGTAAATTCCCAAGCCGGCATATACCGAGCCACCAGGACTGTTGACATACACCAAAATATCTTTTTTAGCATCAACCGATTCTAAAAATAGTAATTGGGCGGTAACAATATTGGCGACGTAATCATCGATAGCAGTACCTAAAAATATAATTCTATCCATCATCAAACGCGAGAAAACGTCCATAGCCACGGCGTTCATCTTGCGCTCTTCAATAATATTGGGCGTAAGGTTGGTGATGGTTTGCATATATTGGTCCACTACAAGGCTGTTAATCCCTTGTCCCTTCACAGCAAACTTTCTAAATTCGTTGCTGTTGTAGATGCTCTGTAAATCGTGAAAATTAGAATCTTGCATAGTTAAACTTTGAAATTTGTTTTGTACAAACCTAACAAAAAAACTCATTGATTAAATCCCAAACCAATAGTTTGAGGGCTATTTTCCTTAAAATCGGCTTTAATAAGGTTTCAACATAAGTTTTTGTGTCTTAAAATGTTTCGGCAGGTTTTTTCAACGAATGCGTAAGAATTGCTAAATTGGAACTTCTGTCAAACATCTTTCTTCGTATGAAACGCACCTTCCGCAATTGGGGAAATACAGTGGTGTGCCGCCCCCAAATACATTATCCTACAAGCCTTGAAGCCATTCAAGCAATTGTGTTACAAGCAGCAGCCCAACAACGAACTTTGCGGGTGGTGGGGTCTGGCCATAGCTGGACTCCTTTGGTTGAAACCAATGACTGGCTTATTTCTTTAGACCATTTCCAAGGCATCGAACAAGTCGATACCGAGCAAAAAACCGCTTTGGTACGCGCCGGTACCAAGTTAAAGGCATTGGGCGAAGCCTTGGCTGCACACGGCTTGGCTATGGAAAACTTAGGCGATATCGACGTACAATCCATCGCAGGGGCGCTCAATACCGGCACACACGGCACCGGCCAAGCCTTTGGCACATTGGCCACTCAAATAGAAACCATTACTTTGGTGGATGGACGGGGCGAGGTGCAAACTTGCTCGGCCACCCAAAATACCGAATTGTTCAAAGCCGCTCAAATTTCTTTAGGTGCTTTGGGTATCATCACCCATTATACCTTGCGGTTGGTGCCGACTTACAAGCTCCACTTTCAAGCGCAAAAGGCAACTACCGAAGAGCTTTTTCAAAATGTAGCACATTATTTATCGACCTATCGAAATTTTGAATTTTACTACTTTTTGCATACCAATACCATACAACTGAAATTGGCCAACACAACCGACACCCCCATTCGCAATGGCGGCTGGTGGAAGAAATTCAATGATTTGGTAGTTGAGAATGGGCTTTTTTGGCTGATGAGCCACGCCGTGCGGCTGATGCCTCGTTTGGCTATTCCGGTCAGTAAATTGAGCGCAGCGGCTGTGCCTTTGGGCGATTATGTAGATCAAAGCCACCGCATTTATGCCACCCAGCGGCTGGTGCGGTTTTACGAGATGGAGTATAACTTGCCTGCTGAACATTTCAAGGCTGCTTTCCAAGAAGTGTTGGCGTGCATCGAGCGCGAAAAATTCAAAGTGCATATGCCCATCGAGTGCCGCTGGGTGAAGGCCGACGATATTTTGATCAGTCCGGCTTCGGGGCGCGATTCGGTCTATCTGGCTTTTCACGTATTCAAAGGAATGCCGTACCGTGCCTATTTCGATGCGATGGAGGCCATTATGAGGCGCTTTGGAGGCAGACCACACTACGGCAAGATGAACACCCTTCACTATGCCGATTTTCAACAAATATACCCTTACTGGGAAAAGTTTGTAGCCATTCAACAACAGCAAGATCCTCAAGGTATTTTTCTGAACAATTATTTGCGGCAAATTTTTCAGGCAGAAACACCTGATACAGCAGCCACCAATGAAATAGTCTCTTCTCTCACCCCTTCAATATCTTGATAATTATATGCCCAAGCCCGAAGAAACCATCCGCCTGTTGCTGGAAGAAGCCGACTGGGAAAACTGCCATTTGTTAGCCCACCTGCTTCGTGGAATGAACTACCCCAAAGCATATCTCAAGTTGTTTTTCGAACGACTGACAAGGCTTTATTTTCAAGAGTTTATGCCCGATATGGGGTATCATCGGTTTGGCTGTACATTGATGGACAGAATGACTTTCGAGCTGATTTTCAAAAAAATGAATGAATTTTTTACAGTACACTACACTCAGGTCGAATATGCCAACGATACATTGACTTTGTTGCACGGCATTTTTTGTGAAGAAAATAACCAAACGCTCCAAATCGATACTTCTTTCGACGACTTCAACGGCTTGTTATACCCAACTTTACAAGTGCAATTCATTATTGGGCAAATACCTCAATCCTGACGAAAAACCCCTAATTTTGCAGCATTCATTTGCTTCAAGCTGACGATATGGGTGTTTTTAAAAAATTGGCTGGCGATACAGCTATGTATGGGATGAGCAGCATCATTGGCCGAACCCTCAACTATTTCTTGGTGCCGCTACATACGGCGGTCTTTCTTCCTGCCGATTTTGGGGTGCTTTCCGAGCTATATGTCTATATGGCTTTCCTTAATATTTTATTTACTTATGGGATGGAAACCACTTTTTTTAGGTATGCTTCCCGTAGTGAGCCAGAAAAATCTTTACAGGTTTATCGGGTTATTTTGAGCTTTGTTTTGCTTACAACCATAGTTTTTGCCGGAGGATTACTTTGGGCTTCTCCTTCTTTGGCTACGTTGTTGGGCTACCCAGACAAGGCTCATTTTTTGGTGTGGTTAGTTTTAATTTTAGCCGTCGATACGTTGGCCGCCATTCCTTTTGCGTGGTTGCGCCAAGCCAACCAGGCTAAAAAATTTGCTTTTATCAAAATTGCCAATGTAGTAGTTACAGTGCTACTCAATTTGTTCTTTTTATACTTTTGCAAAAACATAGCCGAGGGGTACTTTTTACCAGATTGGAAACCTTGGGTACTTCGTTTCTATCATCCAGAATGGGGCATCGGCTATGTCTTTTTAGCCAATTTACTTGCCAACGTACTTGTCTTGTTTTTTTTGTATCGCGAACTTGCACTTTTCCGATTTGTATGGAATTGGTCTTTTTTCCGGCCTATGTTACAGTATGGCTATCCACTTTTGTTTATGGGCTTGGCAGGCACTGTCAACAGTATGATCGACAGAATTTTGCTTAAATATTGGCTCCCAGCCGATTTTTACCCAGGGCTTTCAAGCATTGCTGTTGTAGGGATTTATGCAGCCTGTTACAAACTATCTATTTTTATGAGCCTTACCATACAAGCTTTTCGTTATGCTGCCGAGCCTTTCTTTTTTGGAAAAGCCGCCGACAAAAATGCGCCTGAGCTTTTTGCACAAGTGATGAAATATTTCATCATTTTTTGTGTAGTGATTTGGGTGGTTATTAGCCTAAATTTAGACATTTTACAAGTCATTTTTCTTCGCCGCGAAGCCTACCGGCAAGCCATTGGACTGGTGCCAGTCTTACTTTTTGGGCAACTATTATTGGGCATTTATTACAACCTTACGGTGTGGTTCAAGCTAAAAGACCAAACCCATTGGGGCACCAAGATTAGCTTTGTAGGCGCTTTTTCTACCTTGCTGCTCAACTTGATGCTGATTCCTTTGGGTGGATATTGGGGCGCTGCTTGGGCTACTGTGCTTAGTTATGCCTTGATGGGATTGATAACTTATCGCCTTGGACAGCGCCATTTTCCTATTCCTTATGCTTGGACAACCATTTCTTTACACATAACTGCTGGAGCTATCATTATTTTGCTTGCATTTCTTTTGCCTATGCAGCTCAGTTGGCAGAGTTTTGCTTGGCACTTATTTTTATTGGGACTCTATATAGCCGGAGTTGCTTGGTCGGAACGAAAACTTTTACAAAACCTAAGCAGCCGGTTCGCGAAAGCGCCCCAAACCCACGCCGATTGAGTTATCTTATTATGTTTTGCCTTTAATCCTACCCTATGAAAGTCCACGATTTTTTAGAAAATTACCAAAATGACCCATTAGCCCAAACCTTTTTCACCTACTGCCAAGCCAAAAACCCACAAGTGCTTCATTTGAAAGGCTGTGTTGGCAGCCTCGATGCCGTCTGGATAGCGGCCATGGTGCAGTGGGAAAAAAGCCAAGGCATTGTTTCGCAACACATCATCGTGCTGCACGACCGAGAAGAGGCGGGTTATTTCAACAATGACCTGCAAAACTTGTTAGACAAAGATTTTCAGGTATTGCATTTCCCCATTTCCTATAAACGCCCCTACGAGTACGAAGAAATAGAAAATGCCAATGTATTGATGCGTACCGAAACGTTGGAGAAAATTAGCCAAAAAAACCAACCTTTCTTAGTGGTTACTTACCCAGAGGCTTTCAGCGAAAAGGTGGTCAACCGCAAGTCGCTCATCGAAAATACCCTCATCCTCCGCAAAGGCGACAAAATCGATATCAACCAACTCAGCGCTCAGCTGGTAGAAGAATACAACTTTGAAAGAACCGACTTTGTGTATGAACCCGGTCAGTTTGCCTTACGCGGCGGAATCATTGACTTGTTTTCCTTTGCCAACGACTTGCCCTACCGGTTAGACCTGCTGGGCGACGAAATAGAGAATATCCGCTTGTTTGACCCGCAAAACCAGCTTTCTGTCGAGAATGTAGAACTCCTTACCCTGCTCCCCAACCTACAAACCAAGTTTGTGCACGCTGTACGCGAGTCGTTTTTAGAATTTATTCCTACCAGTGCTCGCCTTTGGTTCAAAGATATGGAAGCAGCCTCAGAAGCCATCGAGCGCAGTTTTTTAAAAGTAGAAACCGCTTTTGAAGAAATATTGACGCAGTCCAATTTTACCCAGGTCATCAGCAATCCTGAAGTACTGTTTGAAACCAAAACCCATTTTGAAGCCCAGTTGCCTAAATTTGTGTGTATTGAATTTGGCAAGAAGTATCACCAAAAAGCAGTACAAACCATTCAGTTGACGGCTAAACCACAACCC
>DMHB01000345.1 GCA_003449595.1 Microscillaceae bacterium
GTAAAAGCCGATTTGAGCAAAGGTACTTATACCTATGAGCCGCGCAAAAACCAGCCTGAGTTTAAATGCGAAACCGCTGGAACGGTGTATAAAGTCCAGTTTGAATTGACCGATGCAGAACTTTACCGCGAAGTAGCCGAAGGCAATAAAACCATTGTATTTTCGGGCGATGTGGACGAAGACGGTAAGAAAAAATATACCATTGCTTGTTTTAGTGAAAAAGAAGAAGCTGATGAGTTTTTGCAATACCTGCAAGGTATCAAAATTCCTTGCATCCTCACCACTTACGTAGAAGGTAAAAAGACGAATTGAATAGACTAAAAACCCTATGAAATACTTTTTTTGTGTGTGCTTTCTTGGTTTGGCGATTGGTTTTTCAGCCCACCCCACAAAAGCCCAAAACGATTTGAGCAATGAGCAAATATCGCGCTACCAAGCCGAGTTGAAAAGCTTAGGCCGCCCCCCCGAGCGTTTCAAATATTTTAAAGACTCTGTCAATTCAATGGGGGCGGTGTTAGATTCTATGGCGCTTAAAGTTAAGCAAATCAACGATAAAAACATCAAACAACAGGAAGTACTTAGCTCGCAAAGACTTAAAGTGAACGAACTATATGCCGAGTTAGAAAGACTTCGCAATCAGAAACCTACAAAAAACGGCACACCACCACCCAATCAACGCAATATTTTCTTCAAAATTCAAATAGCTGCTTTTAAAAAAGAAAGCAAGCTGGGAAACTTCTTAGACAAAAACTCCAAGTTTGTGCGCAGCGAAGTGGATGAAGCAGACGGGATGCGCAAATACACAATTGCAAATTTTATAAACTATTGGGAAGCTAAACAGTTAGAAAGATACCTGTTGGATAAAGGCGCTCAAGTGTTTATAGTTGGCTACGAAGATGGCAAACGTGTTAATGACATCAAAAAACTACTGGAAGGCACATTTTAGCATCTTACCCGTTTTTTTCTTGTTCTTTGTATTTTTTGCAGTGATCGAGGCTAGGTAGTAACCTTCTACATACACGGTGCTCTTATTATCAAACAGGCAATTTTTTTTGTGACAGGTTCACACCTTTTGTTTGATTTTTAGCCCATTTTTTTAACTATGGAGAAGCTATCTTATTCCCTAAGGTGCATTTGCTTGGGTTGTTTGTTTATGTCTTATCAATTTGTAATTGCGCAAACCAATACAGCCAATAGCAAACTAACCGACACCTTACAATCTGCTTACCCCAACCATTTTTCAATTGGTTTTCAGGTGAATGCTATGAACTATTTTGGGGATTTATCGCCCAGCACCAATTTTTATAGCACCGATTTGGCACTTACGCGTGCAGGCTTTGGGGTATATCTTTCGCGCACTTTTGGTAAATATTTTTCTTTACGAGCTGGCTTGCTTTATGGCAGGCTCAGAGGCGACGACTTCGAGGCCAACGACCCTAACTCATCTGACTTTAGTACACAGATGCGTTATGCCAGAAATTTGCATTTCAGGAACGATATTTTTGAGTTTAACCTTGCGGGACATTTCAACCTGCTGCCGCTCAACACGACCAATATTAAAAACAAACTGATCAAGTTTACCCCTTATTTCTTGGCCGGGGGGGGCGTTTTCTATCACAACCCACAAGGGCGGATGCCTGCCGACCAAGGTGGAAACTGGATTGACCTCCAACCCTTGCGAACCGAAGGACAAGGGCTTGCCAGCCGACCAAGCAATTATAGCAATTGGCAATTTAACTTTATTGGAGGGGTAGGGGTAAAAATGTCGCTGGGCGAAAAATTAGAATTAGGAATCGAGTCGGGGGTTCGTTTTCTATTCTTTGACTATATCGATGATGTAAGCAATACCTATCCTGACCAAACTACCCTCCAAAGCGATCTAAGCCGTTCTATGTCTAACCGAAGCAATGAAGTGCTTTCGGCTACCTATGGCCAGGCCCGCGATTTGCGCAATGCCGGCTTAGAGCTTACGGGTGAACGGCGTGGTAACCCATTCAACAACGATGCCTATATAGTAACCAACATCAATTTGGCCATCAAACTACTACCTAAAAAGAAAAAAGATGAGCCTAAAGAAAAAACTACTAACCCAGTAAAGAAAGACCCCGTCAAGCAAGATACGCTCCAAAAGGATACTGTGCAGCAAGTCAAACAACTTCCCAAAGATACGGCCCAAAGCAAACCGCCTATTAATTTGGACGATCCTAACCTGATTATGATTGTGATTACCTCTCGACCCATTGAAGGTGAAAACGTATTGGTCTTTCAACCCGGCTCGGTAGCGATCGATGAAACAGTTACCAACAAATTAGACAAAATAGCCGCTGATTTACTCCAAAACCCTGATAAGTTTATTGAAATTCATTCAGATGACTATGGCAAAGACCTCAATTCGATAAGTGAATGGACGGGTTATTACTTTGATAGACACCACGCCGTACAAGATTATTTCGAAGGATTGGGCATTAACAAAGAACGGGTGTTGCTTATTGTACCCAAGTAATAGGCTTTGCGCAAGGATTTGTATAGTAAAACAAAATTTTACTATATTAGCCAACACGCTTCTCTTGATTTAATGATGTAATAAAAAAGAAGCTCTATGGCCAAATCTACAAAACTAAAACAAGGGGTTCTTCTTATTGCGCAACCCTTTTTAGGCGACCCACACTTCGAACGCAGTGTAATATTGCTGTGCGAGCACAACGAAAGAGGAAGTTTTGGGCTGATACTCAACCAAGGTTCAGAAGGTAGCCTCAACGATGTATGGGACAATGCCGATGAGGAATTTAAACTCTATGTAGGAGGCCCTGTCGAACAGAATACACTCCACTTTATCCATCGCTTGGGCAAAACAGTACCTGAAACCCAACTTCTTTTCCCCCCTTTGGGATGGGGCGGAGACTATGAATTTTTACAGTCTCAACTGGCGCAAGGGCTGCTCAATGCCCAAGATATTCGCTTTTTTGTAGGCTATGCCGGATGGGGCAAAGGCCAACTACAACGAGAATACGAAGAAAATACTTGGATAATTACCCCCTGCGAAGTGGATTTTCTATTCAATACGCCTGCAGATGATTTGTGGCGGGCCACTTTGAAGCAAATGGGCGGCGAACACAGTTTGTTGGCCAATTATCCGATCGATCCAAGGTTGAATTAAACTTTTGCTTTGTTCCTATGTCTTTCTATTAACTTACATCTATTCTTTTTATAAACAACACGATTGAACCGCAAAATAAAATTTCGCTAATCATTTTTATTTTGCATAGCTTACACCACCTTGTTAGTAAAGTCAAATAAAACCTCATCAATCCTTTGGCAAGCGCCAAAAACATCAACAAAACTACACGTCATTTTAAAAACCGTATGCAAAATTATACTGCATTAATCATTGAAAATGAACCCATTGCCGCCGACTTGCTCAATAAGTTGATCCACACCCATTGCACACAAATCGAGGTGATGGCCGTATGCAACACCATAGAAAATGCCCTAAAGCAAATTCAAGATTACCAGCCTGTCCTTATTTTTTTAGACGTAGAATTAGACAATGAGTTAGGATTCGATCTTTTCAAACACTATCCTAAACCCTCTTTCGATGTGATTTTTACTACCTCTCATCAAGAATATGCCTTGCAAGCCATTGAAGCCAGTTGTTTGGATTACCTGCTAAAACCTGTAGCTCCTACGCCACTTAAAAAAGCAGTTGAAAAGTTTATAGAGCGCCAAAAAGAAAAAATTTACTACAAACAAATCGACACATTGCTTCAAAACCTTAACTCACCAACCCGAGAAGTAGAGGCCATTGCGGTCAATACTTCCGATATGCTTCATTTTGTAAAAGTGAAAGATATTATCTGTATTGAAGCAGAAGGTAATTATTCTAAATTACACTTGGTAGGCAAAAAAAGTATACACAGCTCCAAAAACTTGATGGAGTTCGAAAAACAACTATCCAGTGCGGTTTTTTTCCGAAGCCATCGCTCTTATTTGGTAAATAGCACCCATACCAAATGGGTAAAACGGGAAGGAGGCTATCAAATTTACCTTACAGACGATTTGGTGGTTGAGCTTTCGTCGCGCAAAAAAGAGCTGTTTTTTCAAACGCTTCAGAAACAAGGCATTGCACTCCTTTAACCCATCCGGGCAAGATGTATCAATAGGTCTGCATCCAGCTGAAAAAGATTTCGACTGATATTTGTCATTTTTTTTCAGCTATGCATGGTTTAGTTTTATACCACCATAATGTAGATCCGATGACAAGAACAGTTTTCTTAAAGTTATTTACAATCTGCTGTCTTTGTGTGGGGATAGCCTACGGCCTTGCCTGGGTAATCGAACATTATGTTACCTAACTTTCACAAATAAAATACACTTGTATCATGAAAAAAAACATGGGAAATCTCGATCGAATTGTGCGTGTAGCTGTAGCGCTTATCATTGCTGTATTGTACTTTAGCCAAATCATAACCGGCACATTGGCCACAGTACTTCTGGTGTTGGGTGGTGTTTTTGTAGCTACAAATCTTGTCAGCTTTTGCCCTTTATACACCTTGGTAGGCTTCTCGACTTGCCCTGTCAATAATAGTTCGGCCAGCTGACAACAGAAACTAATCCAAGTAAATTATCAAACCCAAGAAGCCGATCAAATCGGCTTTTTTTATGGCAGCTATATGGCTTTTTTGCGCTATCTTTGCGGCTTTCATTGCAAATTCATTTACCACAATATCTTCTTTTTGAGAATATGTCATTAGAAAAAATAGCTCAGATTATCGGCAAAGACGCAGAAGGTTTGCTCCAGCACCGTTGCCAAACCATTGCCAAAGAAATGCTACACCAGCCCGGCCCCGACTTCATCGACAGGGTGTTTGTGCAGTCGAACCGTTCGCCACAAGTGTTGCGCAGTTTGGCTTCTTTGTTTGGCACTGGACGCTTGGCCAATACTGGTTTTTTATCGATTTTACCCATCGACCAAGGCATCGAGCATTCTGGCGGGGCTTCTTTTGCAGCCAATCCTATCTATTTCGACCCTGATAACATCTTGCAATTGGCCATCGAAGGGGGTTGCAATGCCGTAGCCACCACCTTCGGAAATTTTGGAATGGTAGCGCGCAAATATGCACACAAAATCCCTTTCATTGTAAAAATAAACCACAACGAGTTTTTATCCTATCCCAATAAATTCGACCAAATTATGTTTGGCTCAGTGCGCGAAGCCTGGGATATGGGCGCTAGTGCAGTAGGGGCAACCATTTATTTTGGCTCCGACGAATCTGCTCGGCAAATCGTAGAAGTAGCACAAGCTTTTGAAGAAGCCCACCAATTGGGAATGGCCACCGTGCTTTGGTGCTATACACGCAACAGTGCTTTCAAAAAAGACGGAGTCGATTACCACGTTTCAGCCGATTTGACCGGTCAAGCCAACCATTTGGGCGTAACCATTCAGGCCGACATTATCAAGCAAAAACTCCCTGAAAACAATGGCGGCTACACAGCCCTTAATTTCGGGAAAACCGATAAAAAAGTATATGAAAAACTAACCACCAACCACCCCATCGACCTGACCCGCTACCAAGTGGCCAACTGCTATATGGGGCGCGCCGGCTTGATTAACTCGGGCGGTGCTTCGACCGGATCGGGCGAATCGGATTTAGTAGAAGCCTTGAAAACGGCCATTATCAACAAACGCGCCGGAGGCACAGGGCTAATCTCTGGCCGAAAGGCATTCCAAAAAGAAATGAAAGAAGGAGTAGCTTTGTTGAATGCTATTCAGGATGTATATTTGACCAAAGAAATTGATTTGGCCTAAGTACAACTTATTGACCAGAAATCAGTTTTATAAGTCGGAAATAATGCTGTTATTTTTCCAAATTTTATGGTAAAACTTTAATTACCCCCAATCATTATGCAAGTAGCCTCACAAATTTCTTTATCCGAAAAAATTCAATCCATCATCGCAGAAAAAAGTATGCTAAAACATCCTTTTTACCTAAAATGGACTGAAGGCAAATTGACCCAAATCGAACTTCAAGAATACGCCAAGCAGTATTTTCATTTTATGAGCCAATTCCCTCGTTTTATCAGCGCTATCCATAGCAACTGCGACAATGCAGAAGCACGCCAGCTGCTGATGGAAAACCTCTGCGACGAGGAAGGATGGAAAACAGGCATTCCAAGCCACCCCAGCTTGTGGGCTGACTTTGCCCAAGGCTTAGGCGTAAGTGTAGCTGAAATGGAAAACACCCAATACCACGCAGAAACCAAGGCTTTGGTAGAAGGCTTCCGCAAAGCAACCAACAGCCCAAACTACTGGGTGGGCATCGCCACTATGTTTGCTTACGAAGCGCAAATTCCGGAAGTAGCCAAAACTAAAATCGAAGGTTTGAAAGATTTTTATGGCATCGCCGACGAGCAAACTTACCGCTATTTCAGCGTCCACGAAACTGCCGATGTTACGCACGCCGCGCAAGAAATGGAAATTTTGGAAGAAGCAATCGCTCAAAATGCAGGTGCCGAAGCCGAAATCTTAGCCGCTGTCGAACAATCGACCGAGTTGGTTTGGAAATTTTTGGACGGCGTGTACAACCACCACTGTTTGAATTAATACGTCCTGCTAATTTTTTCAAAGCTGCCTTGTGCTAAGGCAGCTTTCTTTTTCTTGTTTATTCTCAACCCTTAAACTTATGAGTTGGTACAAACGCCTTGAAAAAGGTATCCAAACCCCTACCGCCCTTAAAAAAGAAACCCCCGACGGGCTTTGGCATAAATGCGATAATTGTAAAAATATTATGCCTACCCGCGACTATATACTCAACGCCTATACTTGTTTGCACTGCAACCAACACGATAAAATAGGCTCTGCCGAGTTCTTCTCTATTCTGTTCGACGACAACCAGTTTACCGAATTAGACCCCAATTTATCGTCAGGCGACCCACTCAAGTTTGTCGATACAAAGCCCTACCCAAAACGTGTTGTTGACACGCAAGCCAAATCTCAAATGAAAGATGCCTTGCGGTCGGCCTACGGCAAAATGAATGGCATCGGCTTGGTAGTGGCCTGTATGGATTTCGCCTTCATTGGCGGCTCTATGGGATCGGTGGTAGGCGAAAAAATTGCCCGCGCCATCGACAAGGCTTTGGAACTCAAATATCCTATGCTCATTATTTCCCGCTCGGGTGGTGCCAGGATGATGGAAGCCGGTTTCTCGTTGATGCAAATGGCCAAAACCTCTGCTCGGTTAGCCCTTCTGGCCGAAGCTCGATTGCCCTACATTTCGCTGATGACCAACCCCACTACCGGAGGAGTTTCGGCTTCGTATGCGATGCTGGGCGATTTCAACATTGCTGAACCCAATGCCTTGATAGGATTTGCCGGCCCCCGGGTAATCCGAGAAACCATCGGCAAAGACCTCCCAAAAGGTTTTCAAACCTCTGAATATTTGCTCGAACACGGCTTTTTAGACTTTATTGTTGATAGAAAAGACCTCAAAGACAAACTCACCGCTTTGCTTTCGATGCTTTTGCACGGGTAGTAGTGATAAAGTAATTTATGACTTGAAAATTAAAGGCTTGCTATGAAAAATATCAATCAAAAGCAAAAAAATACATTTATTGCCTCCAAGCAGTATACCTATTTTAAGCGGATATTATTTTTTACTTTATCAATCCCTCTATTATTGGTCATTGGTAAATTTATAGTGATTGATAAAAAAGAAGGGAATATCCAACGACCAGATTTAAAGAGCGTCCCACTAAAAAGCTCTTTACCTGTAAATCTTAATAC
>DMHB01000202.1 GCA_003449595.1 Microscillaceae bacterium
TCTCAGCAACCCCCTGCGTTACAATCTAAACCTGACGCCCCTACTCTGCTTGAAAAAACAGCCGGTGCCGGAGGGTTGGTATTCACCAGAATAGCGCCCACGCCACCGCCACCCCCGCCGCCGTGTGCAGTCGAATTGCCTACAGTGCCTCCATTACCTCCATTAGCTCGTGCCACAATGGCGCAAGGTAGGGTGTAAGTAACCACATCCAATAAAATAGTGCCGCCTGCGCCGCCGCCGCCCGCACCATCATTTCCGGGCGAGTTGGTGGCACTTTGCCCATTGGACAAAAAGCCCCAAGTACTCACACAGTTAGTTGTAACAGTGCCTGCCCGCACAATGATCAAACCACCGCCTCGGGCACCGTTCGAAGCCACCCCGTTGTTTTGTTGCCCTGCGCCGCCGCCGCCGCCCATAAATATTTTATTTGTGATGGGGCTATAAGCCAAACCATTGCCCCCAATGCCCGACCCCCGAGGAGGGTCTGAACTCCCACTACAAGTGCCCGCGCCCGGCCATCCCATACCACCATTGCCCCCTGAGCCTAAATTACCGCCGCCGCCGCCGCCGCCATTGTGGTCGTTGCCGCCGCCGCCGCCATTGGCCAAAGCACCTCTACCACCGCTTTGTCCCGCAGGGTAGGCGGCTACAGCAGCGCCTTTTTGCGCATTGGAAACCGTAGCTAAATCACTTGCATAGGTAACACTATTGCCACAGCCACCGCCTGCTACTGTGTTTTGCACGCCACCCGCAAAACCAAGATTACTTGCATCAATGTTGGCAGCCAAGGTAAGCGTGTTTTGCACTTCAAAAGAAATAATTCCACCCCGACCCAAGGCGGCGTCCCAGGCTGCACCGGTAACAGTGCCATTGACCGTTACATTGGTGTACTGGGGTACACTTACTATCTGAACGGCATCGCTTACAGTATAAGCATTGGTGAGCGATTGCAATACTACTGTGAAAGGAGCCGAACTTCCTGTAAAGGATTGCACCAATGCAAATTCATAGTTGCCTGCATTGTTATAAGCGGTGATATTTCCGAAAGAAGCTGTATTGGTCGTGTTCACACTCACGCCTTGCATTTGTATGACAAGCACTTTTCTTCCTACTGCAAAGTCTGTCGTGCTACCCGAAACATTATCTATGGTCAGGGTGCGGGTGCTACTATTGAGCGTAACCACCCGTGCGTAACTATTGACAGTACCACTAATGGTTTGTGCAAGAGGAATTCTTGGAAAAATGCAATAAAATATACCGATAAGCAGGAATAACTTACCCTTCATAAGTATCAGAAAAAATTAAAGAATAAACACTTTTAGTGAGAGAAGAACCAATCAAAATAATTGGTCAATAAACATTGTTTAATACAAGTTGTATTCAAAAAGTAACCTGTCCTTTTGAAAAAATATTTTTTGTCAAAAAAGTTACTTCAATGAATTGGCTTGCAAACAGTAAATAAATGATTAACTTCCCCTTGTTGAAAAACAAGCAATATTTATGGCTCAATCGGAAAACCAAGCCCACGACTGGGTGCTTAGCGCAGCACATATCACCAAATATTTTTATGAACCAGCTCCTTTCAAAGTGTTGAATGATATAAGTTTTTCAGTAAAGAAAGGGGAGTTTTTAGCTTTGGTAGGCAAGTCGGGCTGCGGCAAATCGACGCTTTTGTATGTGCTATCCAGTATGGATACTGATTATGAAGGCTCATTGGCGTTGAACGGAGAGCAGATTACCGGCAGGAGTCAAAACTACTTGGCTGCTTTTCGTAACGAACACATCGGGTTTGTTTTTCAATTTCACTATTTACTGCCGGAGTTTACTGCTTTGGAAAATGTGATGATTCCTGCTTTGAAATTAGGCAAATACACCCCTGCCGAAATTAAAGAAAGGGCATATCAAAAATTGGGTTTATTGGGGCTGACTGATCAAGCCGAAAAGCCTTCCTACAAGCTGTCGGGCGGGCAACAACAACGGGTGGCCATTGCCCGCGCTTTGATCAACAACCCTGCTATAATTATGGGAGACGAACCCACCGGCAATTTGGACTCGGCCAACACACAAAATGTATTCGATATTTTCAAAGATTTGACCCGCTCTTACAAACAAACCATCATTGCCGTAACCCACGACGATGAATTTGCCCGAAACTCTGATCGAGTAATCGAAATGAAAGACGGCGTAATTATAAAAAGTTGAGTTCAGACAAAAAATTTAGGATTTCTAAGAAATGCTGTAACCCAAATAATGATAAGCACAAAAGCCGGAAAAACAAATGACTCGCCCAAGGTCATGTGTGCTACGATTGCCCCGCCAAAATAGGCGCTCAGCAGCAATGTGCCAACCAAGGTGGTGCGTGGAATGAGGAACAAGACAGCGCAAATGGCTTCAAGTACGCCAATGATTTTCAAGTAGCCCAATAAGTTAAATTTTCTAAACTGCTCAGTAACCTCTTGCACTGCCATAATTTTGGTGGCAGCAGTAAGAAACAAAAGTGCTGCAAGGGCTATGGTTAACGTCCAGGCCACAATCAGTGGGTTTTTGGATGGGTTTTCGGGTTGTGTTGTTTCCATAAATTTTATCGATAAGCTTTGGGGCAATTTATCTATTTTTAGAAATAAAAGCACCAAATAGGGATAGGTTTTTGGAGGAGGCACTCAGCCAACTTATTGATAATGTGCTTTTTCTATCATTACCCTTCGCAAAATAATTAGTAATATTGAGCAAAAAATAGCTCAAAGAAGGTAATGACAACATTTAGGAAAGGGGCAAGGGTCTTGCTTTTCGCTGCAATGTTTGCGGGGACAATCGCCCTGTTTTTATTTTTGTTGGGGTATTTTTTCAAACAAGCGGCCACTTACCAAACCCAAGTGCGGCTCAACGCTTGGCTGGGCGTGAGCACCCAAATAGACGATAGCCGGTTAGATTTTATCACCTATTTTCCTCGGCCTGCCATTGTTTTGAATCGTTTGCAAGTACCCACTTCCGGCAAAAACAAAACCCCTTGGCTCAAAGTCGATAAAGTGATTGGCTTGTTGCGTTGGCAAGATATTTTGTGGGGCAATGCCCAAATTACACAGTTAATCTTAGCGCAGGGGAGTGTAACGGTAGGCGATACAAAAGGCGACGAAGCCGGTAATCTTTGGCAAAAAGCCCTGAGTGGGTTAGAGCAGGCTTCTTTGTTAGACAAAATAACTTTTCATCAAATAAAAGTCGATCATCCTGCGGCGGGTTATCAACTTACGCTTCAGCAAAGCAACCTGCGTTTTGAGCGCAATGGTAGTGCCTTTATCATCGAAGTGTCTTTGCAAGCCGAGCCTTTTAAATGGCTTTTTGAAGGCACTCCCTTGTTGCAATACAGTGCGCTCGGCCTGACCGGTTTTTTCGAGATACAAACCAACAAAGGCGACATCACCCTGAAAGACACCAAAGTAAAGTTTAAAGAAAGCGAATTGGTCGTAAAAGGTGCTTACAACTATCAAAAACAAAATATTGACATCACGTTCACTGGCACAAGCCCTGACCTGAAGCCCCTCATCGCTTTTTTACCCGAACAGTACTACGACAAATGGATGGACTATAAAACCGAAGGCCAAGTGCAGTTCAATGGCAGTGTGCGGGGCACTTGGGCTGCTGCACAAGCGCCTCACATAGCGCTGGCTTTCAATGCCGATAATATCAACATCCGTTCGCCCAATATCCGCC
This sequence comes from Microscillaceae bacterium, assembly GCA_003449595.1. Classification (GTDB taxonomy): domain Bacteria; phylum Bacteroidota; class Bacteroidia; order Cytophagales; family Microscillaceae; genus UBA8158. The sequence continues at coordinate 3,709 of DMHB01000202.1, forward strand.
AGACGATTCGGGAGGCTTCTTTTCAGGCGCGGTTTTCAAATGGAGAATCTAACTCACTGAAAACCACCTCTTTGTGGGTTCAAAACCTCAAAGGCAAATTGGCCGGTCAAAAATTCAAGGCCCAAGTATCCTTAGAAGATTTTACCAACCCCAAAATCATAGCCGAGCTTCAGGCAGCCGTCGATTTGGCAGCCTTGGAAGAATTTTACCCTTTCGGGAATGTAGAAAAAATGCAGGGTTTTTTAGGGGTCGAATTATCGCTCAATGGTACGTACCAAGATTTAGCAAAAGCCACTACAACAGGTCGTTTAGACCTGCGCGACGTAGGGTTTAAAATAAAAAATGTGCCTTTCGTGCTCAGTGCCCTGCAAATTAGCTTGGATTTGAACAACCGAGAGGCCAAAATTGAGCAGTTTTCTGGCAAAGCCGGAAATTCTGATTTCTTGGTACGTGGCACCCTTGTAGATTTGGTGGCCGCCCTGATCAACCCCAAAGAGTCGCCCAAGCTGCAAGGTACTTTGTTGGCCAAAAAGTTAGACTTAGCCGAGTTATTCAGTTATACCAGTTTTAGTGCAGGGCTGCGGTTTGGGGCGGTAAATCAGCATCATTATTATTTCAGACTACCAATGCAATGGTCGGGCAGTATGCGCCTCAAGGCCGACAGCCTTACGTTCAAGACCTTTCAGGGGGCAAAGTTTATGGCCGATCTGCAACTCCATAACCAAGTGTTGGAAATCAACCAAATGACTTTGCAAACCAACGGGGGCAATTTGCAAGGCATCGCACAACTCAATGCACAGCAGCCCGATTTTATGCGCCTCGATGGCCATTTCTTGCTGAATGGCGCACAAGCAGGGGGCGTTTTGGCTTCGTTCGATGGCTTTGGACAAAGTTTCTTGCCGGCTGCTGTGGTGCGGGGTACTTTGAAATCGGACTTGCTGTTGGGGTTGGTTTTCGATCAATACCTCGAAATTAGCCCCACGCATACGTTTGCCGACATAAAACTCAACCTACAACAAGGCGCTTTGGCAGGATGGCAAGCCCTCAACCGGCTGGCGACGGCTGTCAAATCGAAGAAAATTAATTTGCCCGATCCTTTTCCTTTTGCCGAAATCAACGCCCAATTGCAAATCAGAAACAAGTCTATTTTTATTCCCGATATGGAAATCAATGCCAAGCCTGCTTTCTCGATCACGGGGCGCTCTACTTGGACCGAGGGATCGGATTATACCATCAAGTTTGCTGCCGAGTCGGCTGCCGCTTTGCCGGTGGTGCGCAAAGGCAAAACAACCTACAATACCCTGCGCAGCGGACACCTGTTTTGGGTTAAAGTAAGCGGCTTTTTGCAAGATTTCAGCGCACAAATACAAGATTTTAAAGACATCGCTACTTTGGAAAACCAATGGCAGGCCGAGCAGCGAAACCTGCGCTATTTGTTAGACAAAATACCTTTGCGCCTTGCGCCTGCTATTCAAAACGATACCTTGAAGTATGTTTTTTGAGTAGGTTTTGAATCGTATATGCGATTTATTTAATAGGCGTTTTTCCACTAAATTTGAACCCCACTTGATAGCTTGCCATAAAATTATATGCTAACTTTCGACGAATACTTGAGAAGCAAAAAAATCGACAGCCAAGCCTTTCAATCAGCAGAGCCTGAGCGTTGGCAGCAGCTCAAAACTTTGTTTGAACAAGTACATCCTGAGAGTTTTACCTCACAAAAAAAATTTTTGATTAACGACATACGTCGGCAGTATCACCTCAAAGATTGATTTATTACTACCCATAATCTGATGGAACTTATCATTGTCAACAATCCGACCACTGAAAAAGCCTTCATTCAGCTTCCCGTAAGGCTTTACAAAAACGACCCCAACTGGATTCGCCCTTTAGATCAAGACATTCAAGCGGTGTTCGACCCTCAGAAAAACCCCACTTTCCAATATGGCGAATGTATCCGGTGGGTTTTGCAAGACCAAGGGCGTGTGGTGGGGCGTGTGGCTGCTTTTTTCGATCGCCGGATTACAGAAAAAGACAATTTACAACCTACCGGTGGAATGGGTTTTTTTGAGTGTGAGCAAAATAAAACCTACGCTTTTGCCCTGATGGACGCTTGCCGCGATTGGCTTCAAGCCAAAGGAATGGAAGCGATGGACGGCCCTGTCAACTTTGGCGATCGCAGCCGTTGGTGGGGTTTGTTGGTCGAAGGATTCGCAGAACCCAACTATTGCAGCAACTACAACCCGCCGTATTACCAACAATTTTTTGAAGAATACGGCTTCCAAAACTATTTCGAGCAATATACTTACCATGTGGTCATCCGTGAAACCCAACTAAGCGATATTTTCTACGAAAAAGCCCAACGGCTGCTCAAAAATGGGTCGTATAGTTTTAAGCACATCAGCAAACAAAACTTGGCACAGCACTTTAGCGATTTCCGAGAAGTGTATAACAAAAGCTGGGACAAACACGCTGGCGTGGCCGAAATGTCGGAAGAAGAAATGACCCAAGTGATGAACCAGCTCAAACCAGTAATTGACGAGCGGCTTGTTTGGTTTGCCTATTATCAAAACCAACCCATTGCGTTTATGGTGATGATTCCTGAACTGAACCAACTGTTCAAATACGTCAATGGCAAGCTCGATGCGTGGGGCATTGTCAAATTTTTGTTTCACCGCTGGCGCGGAAGCTGTAAAAAAGTGCTGGGAATGGTGATTGGCGTATTGCCTCGTTTCCATGGCAGAGGTGTAGAAAGTGCGATGATAGCCGAGTTTTCGCACTTGGCTTACGACAAAAAATTTCCCTACAGGGAAATGGAGTTCAACTGGGTAGGCGATTTCTTACCGGCGATGTCGCACGTGTACGAATCTATCGGCTGTACAGTAAGTAAAAAACAAATAACCTACCGCAAATTATTCGACCCAACGAAGCCTTTTCAACGACACCCGGTGATTAAGTAATGGTTATTGTTGTGTAAAAATAAACCAAATGATGTTTTTTTTTGATTAGGAATGAAATTTGTCTTAATTTCAAAAAGTGTTTTTTGTAAAAAAAAATTACATCTCGTTTATGTCCCTACGAAAAATTAAAGAAAGCTTATACCCTTTCTATACCGACGCCGAAATTGACAACGCTACACGCTATTATGTGCCTACTCAATGTCAGAATGTAGCGCCTTCCAAAGAAGATGAGCCGGGCAGAACCCACGCTTTTGCCACCAAAGAGTTGCTCATTCCTTTCTTTTTAGACAAAGTTTTTAAAGCGCAGCAAAGTGCCAATGATAAGTTTTTCATTGTGTTGGCCGACTCCGGAATGGGGAAAACCACTTTTATGATTAACCTCTACATCCAATATTTACAGAAAAACCCCACCAAGTTGGGTTATGTCAGGCTATTGCCATTGGGCTATCCTGAGGTGATGCAAGAGGTTGAAAAAATACCTGAGAACAAACGCGCCGATACGATGTTGATGCTCGATGCTTTCGACGAAGACAACGAAGCCTTGACCAACTACCGCGAAAGGTTGCAGTCTATCTTGAATAATGCAGGGTCTTTCGGAAGGGTAATCATTACTTGCCGCACGCAGTTTTTCCCCTCCGAGGAAGAAGAACCCAAAGAAACCGGCATTATTTCGTTCAGTGGGCTTCAAAAACAGTATTTATTCCGCAAATTATACGTTTCGCCGTTCGACGAGCGCGACATCAAAAAATATTTGTCGCTCAAATACCCTCTGTTTCAGTTTGCACGCAAAGAAAAGGCCGCTAAAATCATCAGCCAGTCGCCCAATTTGATGGTGCGCCCGATGCTGTTGAGCTATATCGACGACCTGATCGAAAACGTAAAACTGTATAAGTTTGCCTACCAAGTCTATGAAGAACTTATCAAACGGTGGGTAGAGCGCGAAGTGGCGCGTGTGAAACAAGACCCCGACAACTACCGCCGCGAGCTGATGAACTTCTCCAAAGCTGTAGCTATCGAAATTTACTTGGGACAGAAAAAAAGAGGGGGCTTGGTGATCAGTGGCGAAGAATTACTGCCTTTTGCCAAACGCCACGGCATTGCGCTGAACGACTTGGAGCTGAAAAGCCGCTCGCTGCTTAACCGAGATGCGAAAGGGAACTTTAAGTTTTCGCACCGGTCTATTTTAGAATATTTCTTGGCTTTTGAAGCTTTTGGCAACCCCAATTTTTACAATGAGATAGACCTGACCGGGATGGAACAGGCCGCCAAATTCCTTTCCGAAATGCTTTTTGACCAGCTGCGCGCTGTAAAAGGCAAATACAAATTGGATAAAGACGGCGACAGCAAAGATTTTACGCAGATTATGCTCAACGAAGTGCCCGATGTGAAATATGTGGCACTTAAATCGGCCAACTTTGAAGAACTCAAAGTATTGCGTGCTTTCAAAAACCTGGATCGAATTCAGATAGGCAATATCCAGCTCAAGAAAAGTATGCTCGATGAGATTTTGGGGCAAAACCTGCTGAACCTCAGCCGCAAATTTTTGTTGGATGTGGGCGCGCTGCAAGAGTTGACCCATATCACGCAGGCCGACTTGAGTTACAACCAAATTGAAGATTGCGTGCACATCCAAGCCTTTACCAATTTACAAGGGTTAAATCTGCGTTCTAACAAAGTGCTCAAACTGTCGGGCATCGAAAAACTTTCCAATTTGATCAGCCTTGACCTGAGCGACAACCGACTTATCAGTATTCAAGAAATAGGTAACTTGGTGCGCATAGAAAGTTTAGACCTAAGCGGCAACCAAATAGAAGACATTAGCGCATTGAATAATCTCAAAAACCTCAAATGGCTCAATTTGAAGAAAACCAAGGTGCGTAGCTTGGAAGCCCTCAAAGGGTTGACCAACTTAGCCAATTTGGACATCACCAATACGCCGGTTTCGCCCGAAGATGCCGCCCATTTGCAGCAAATATTGCCCAACTGCAAAATTGAGTTCTAAGCAATGACGCAACCCATTTCAATTCATAGGCCATTGGTTCGCCCAATGGCTTTTTTATGTATATTTGCAGCCTATGACACAAAAAGCAAAAGGACAAGACGACAACAATCCTCTAAAAAAAATTATCGCCCACGCCAAAGAGTATGGGTTTATTTTCCCGTCGAGCGAAATTTACGACGGTTTGCAAGCTGTGTATGATTACGGCCAAAATGGGGTAGAACTGAAAAACAACCTCAAGCATCTGTGGTGGAAGGCAATGACCCAAATGCACGAAAATGTGGTAGGCATCGATGCCGCTATTTTTATGCACCCCGCTACTTGGAAAGCCTCCGGCCACGTGGATAGTTTCAACGACCCTATGATCGACAACAAAGACTCGAAGAAGCGTTACCGTGTCGATCACCTCATAGAAGACAAAGCCTCGCAATACGAACAAGAAGGCAAAGCCAACGACGCGGCTGCTTTGTTGGATAAAATGGAAAACCTGCTCGCCCAAGAAGACTACAAAGGGCTATATGACTTGATAATCGCCGAGAATATTCAATGCCCCATCGCCAAAACGGCCAACTGGACCGAAGTAAGGCAGTTTAACCTGATGTTTTCGACCGAAATGGGGGCTGTAGCCGACGAATCGGGCAAAATTTACCTGCGTCCGGAAACGGCTCAAGGTATTTTTGTCAATTTCTTGAACGTGCAAAAAACCAGCCGCCAACAAATTCCTTTTGGCATTGCTCAAATTGGCAAAGCCTTCCGAAACGAAATCGTAGCGAGGCAGTTTATTTTCCGTATGCGGGAGTTTGAACAGATGGAAATGCAGTATTTTGTGCGCCCGGGCGAGGAAATGCAAGCTTATCAGACTTGGAAAGAGCGCCGAATGAAATTTTTGACTTCGCTCGGCTTGCCCGCGCAAAAACTTAGATGGCACGTACACACCAAGCTGGCGCATTATGCCAATGCCGCCGAAGACATCGAATTTGAATTCCCGTTTGGGTTCAAAGAATTAGAAGGCATCCATTCGCGCACTGATTTTGACTTGACACAGCACCAAAACTTGTCGAGAACCAAAATGCAATACTATGACGAAGAAACCAAGGAGCGCTATGTGCCTTATGTGGTAGAAACCTCCATTGGCGCCGACCGCTTATTTTTGGCGGTGCTTTGCAATGCTTATACCGAAGACAAAGGCGTGGACGCTGAAGGCAGAGAAAAAGAGCGCATTTATCTGAACCTTCACCCTTTGTTGGCTCCCTATCAGGTAGCTATCTTTCCGCTGGTGCGCAAAGACGGCCTGCCACAAAAAGCCCGCGAGGTGTTCGAGCTGTTGCGATACGATTGCAGAGCTTTGTATGAGGAAAAAGGAGCTATCGGAAAAAATTACACCCGCCAAGATTTGATTGGTACTCCGTTTTGTATTACCGTTGACCACCAAACCCTTGAAGATCAAGCCGTAACCTTGCGCCACCGCAATACTACCCAGCAAGAGCGAGTAGCCATTGCAGATTTGCCAAACAAATTGGGCGAAGTTTTATCGCTGCGCCACTGGCTCAAGCAATTACAATAAATCAGCCTTCACCAATGGCCAACAGCAGAGACCGTATCCTTCAACGCATTCAACAGGCGCTTGTCAAGCCTACGGAAAAGCCTATTCCGAAACCCGACTTTCTTTCGCCGGTTTATATGCAGCCCGAAGAGCCTCACTTGGAGGTTGTTTTTGTAGAGAACTTCAAAAAAGCCCAGGTCGATTTCTTTTTCTGTGAGAATTTGGAGCAGTTTCTCGTGGCACTCAAAGCGTATTTGTTGCAAAAAAACCTGCAACACGTGTGCGTATGGGAAAAATACTTGCAAGAGCTGTGCAACGTGGCAGCCATTCCTTACCACGCCTCCGACGATAACCTGCTGCAAGTAGAAGCCAGTATCACGCTGTGCGAGTCGCTGATGGCACGCACAGGCAGTATTTTGGTGTCGTCGCGCCAGTTGGCAGGCCGCCGGCTGACCATCTACCCGCCGGTACACATTGTAGTAGCGTTTACCTCGCAAATCAAGCCCGATATTACGGAAGCTTTGGAAGCCCTCAAGCAAAAATACACGCAAGCGTTTCCCTCGATGCTGAGTGTGATTAGCGGCCCGAGCCAAACCGCCGACATTGAAAAAACATTGGTATTGGGTGCCCACGGCCCCAAAGAACTCAGTTTGTTTCTGATTGATGAATAAATTGCTGAAAAACCCGCCCATAGGCTTCTTAGAAGATTTCCAATTGCCAACAGGCAAGAAAGCCTATTTTGCGTCCGATTTTCACTTGGGCGCGCCTACTTTGGCCAAAAGTGCCGAGCGCGAAAAAGCCTTGGTAAGGTGGTTAGATCAGATCAGCGCCGATGCAGGCATCATTTTCTTGGTAGGCGATATTTTCGATTTTTGGTATGAGTACGCTTGGGCTGTGCCTAAAGGCGGGGTACGGTTGCTGGGCAAATTGGCCGCGCTGAGCGATGCCGGTGTGCCGCTGGTTTTATTTACCGGCAACCACGATATGTGGATGTTTGGCTATTTGAGCTACGAACTGAAGGCGCCCGTTTTCCACCAGCCGATCACCATTGAAATCAACGGACAAAAAATATACATAGGCCACGGCGACGGCTTAGGCCCGGGCGATAAGACTTATAAATTGCTCAAAAAATGGGTTTTTCAAAATCCGCTGGCGGTGTGGCTTTTCAAACAAATGCACCCCGATTGGGGCATTGGCTTAGCCACGGCTTGGTCGCAACACAGCCGCCTGACCAACGAAAAGGTGGACGACAAAAAATTTCTTGGCAACGATGAGTGGCTTTGGGCGTATAGCCAGCAGGTAGAACAAACCCAGCACCACGATTTTTATATCTTTGGACACCGCCACCTGCCTTTAGACCTCAAAGTAGGCCATAGCAGCCGTTATATCAACCTGGGTGAATGGATTAATTTTCGCACCTATGCCGTATTGGAAGGTCAAGACTTGCACCTCAAAGCCTTTGAAAACGAAACTTGGCAACACGTGGAAGTGCCCGAAGCGGCTCGGGTGTAAAATTTACAAAATATAAGTTTAATTTGCTTTAGCTACTTATTGGCATCCTGAGTTGTAAACTTAGGGTAGCGGGGGCGTAGCCATAGGTAAAACCTATATCAACAATACTTCAATTACCACAAATC
>DMHB01000205.1 GCA_003449595.1 Microscillaceae bacterium
AGAACCTGCACGAAATAGCCGAAATGCGCGAAAAAACAGGCAAACGAGCCAAAGAACGCGAACGCTATGCCCGATGTTTGAAAAGTTTGTTGATGGTAGGCGACAAAAACCCAGACCACAATCGCCTGTTTAACAAGGAGTTGAGCCACACGTTAGAACTCCTTTTGTTGCAAAATCCTTACGAAAAAAAGAAAGGCGATGTGTTGGAAGTAAAGCTGCTTTACAAAAACAAGATTTTGGTAAAAAAAGCAATTGAAGCGCTGCACTTCGACCCTATCAAAGGGGTTTCAATCCAGTTGGTGTACACAAACGACGAAGGAACTGCTCGTTTTCAACTCAACTATGCAGGAATGTGGGTCATTCGCACCGTACATCTTTATCCGGTCAGTGGCGATGCCGAGGTCGATTGGGAAAGTTATTGGACTTCTTACAGTTTTGCCATAGCCGAATAAAGCTATTTCGACAAAGTAGTTTCAATAACGATTTGGTGGCTGAGCAATTTGTGTACCGGGCAACTGTTGGCTACTTTGAGCATCCGTTGGCGTAAATCTTCGGATATATCGCCATCTATCTCAATTTTTCGGTGGATGATGCTCCTCTGTTTGCCCTCTTTGTCCTTTTCGATTACCAAACTTAGGTGTACCTCCACTCGCCGCAAAGGCAGTTGCTTGTGGTTGGCATACATCCGCAAGGTGATGGCTGTACACGCGCCTAAACTCGACAACAACAACTCGAAGGGAGTAGCACCCAAATCTTGCCCTCCTAAGTCGGTGGGTTCGTCGGCTATCAATTGGTGTGAAGAAGTTTGGATGATGGTTTTGAAATTATCTTCGCCAATCGTGGCGCTTATGGCAGCTTCGGTCATATCGTCGGGTGATTGAAATGTATAGTACAAAAAAGGGGCGTAATACCTACGCCCAATCAATTTACATCATTTTTTGAATAGTTGTTATTTCAGGTTCAATGATGGTGTGCCCCATATTCGGGTAGATTTGCATCGTTACTTGCCCCCCTAACCGGCTAAATACCTCGGCAGACTCTTCCACTCTTTTCTGAGGAATATGGCTATCGACATCGCTGCACCCCAAAAAAACCGGTGTGTTGTGCATATCACCGGTGTAGTTGCTCAGTTGTCCCATAGGACCAATCAACCCGCCACTCAGCCCAAAAATGCCAGCATAGGCTTGTGGGTGGCGCGCTGCAAACTCTAAACTAAGGCAAGCTCCTTGCGAAAAGCCCAACAGATAAATTTGATCGCTCCTCAGCCCCTGTGCTTGGGCTTCGTCCACCCAAAACTTCAGCAAAGCCAACGCATCACTCAAGTAAGGCTCGTTTTGGGCAATGGGAGCAATAAATGGGTAAGGATACCAAGTAGATTGGGTTGCCTGTGGTGCAATGAATGCGCGATGAGGTGCATCGAAGTATTGCGCCAAGCTCAAAATGCTTTCAGCTGAAGCACCTCGCCCGTGTACCATCAGCATCAAACTTTGCGCTTCGGCAAGCGGTGCGCCTTGATGAATAAAATTACTTTTGCGGTGTATTTCCATATTTTCGTAAAGATGTTTACTTTGGTAAATGTTTAATTAGCTAACAAACCGGCACAAAAATAAAGTTCTCTCGTTCCCTTTTTGGATCGATATACTTGAGGAAACCCTCTAACCCGCCCCATTCACTATGACGGAGCAACAAGCCTACTGGCATCGTGTAGAACAAGAGCTGAAAAAGCGGTGGGCATATCCCTATCAATGGGGTATCAAACAAGACGATTATCACGACAAAGCCACCCATTTTATTTACAACACTGCCACCTTCGACGAGGTGATGGCGACCATCCAAGAAGCCTTTGGTAAAAGTAAGGACTTCTACAAATGGCAAAATTATGCCCTCAACCGTTGGTATAATTTCCACGCAGCCGTTGCCGTAGAGCAGTGTTTTTGCGCTTTGCCCGAAGTAGTCCCTGCCTTGAATGCTAAAAACAGGTTGGTAGATTTTACCATTCAAGGCATTCCTTTTGACCATAAAACATCAGTTTTTCCTAAAAAATACCCTCTTACAGCCGCTCAGGCTTACGCCGATACCGCAAGCTTAATCCAATGGCTGTATGAAAACCAAAGCCAGCAAAGACGCAAACACCACCACAACCGGATTTTCATTATGCTGTATGCCAAAAATGGCGAGCATTGGAAACTAAAAGCCGAACTGCTTTGGCTCAAAGAACTGATCGACAACTATGTTTGGAATTTTAACCCTGAAAGGCTCTACCGGTTCGACTGGGACACAGGGCAATACGCCTTGGCCGACTTGATTTGGGCTATGCAATAAAAAAAAGCGCTGCAACCGGTAGGCCACAACGCTTTGAAAAATATAAGTCTAAGACTTTTTTAGCGCATTTTATCATACACATCCATTACTTCGCGCACTTTGCCTCGTGAAATTTCGAGCAGTGCTTTTTCGTCAGCGTTCAAATCTAATTGGATGACTTTTTCTACACCACCTTTGCCCAACACTACCGGCACACCCAAGAAGCAGTCCTTAATACCATATTCTCCATCTAAACCGATGCAAACAGGGAAAATACGACGCTGATCACGTATAATGGCTTCGGCCATTTGAGCGGCTGCCGAGCCGGGTGCATACCAAGCCGAAGTACCCATCAACTTCACCAATTCACCACCACCGTTGATAGTACGCTGCACAATGGCATCGAGCTTGTCTTTGGCTACAAGTTCAGTAACCGGAATACCAGAAACAGTAGTGTATCGTGGCAGAGGTACCATTGTATCACCGTGACCGCCCAACAGCATCGCCTGAATATCTTTAGGAGAGCAGTTGATCTCTTCGGCTAAGAACGCCCGATAGCGTGCTGTATCCAAAATACCGGCCATCCCCATAATACGAGTTCTTGGAAATTTAGAAACAGTGGCAGCCACATAAGTCATTACGTCCAATGGGTTAGAAACCACAATGATAATGGTGTTGGGCGAGTATTTGATAATTTGCTCGGTTACCGATTGCACGATTCCGGCATTGGTTGAAATCAAGTCATCGCGCGACATCCCGGGCTTACGCGGTAGCCCAGAGGTAATCACTACCACATCAGAATTAGCTGTTTTGGCATAGTCGTTGGTTGAGCCAATGGTTCGGCTATCGTATAAATCGATGGGGGCTTTTTGCCAGATATCTAAGGCTTTGCCTTCAGCAATGCCTTCTTTAATGTCTAACAATATAATTTCGTTGGCTACTTCGCGGTAAGCCAAAACGTCGGCGCAAGTAGCACCTACATTG
>DMHB01000342.1 GCA_003449595.1 Microscillaceae bacterium
GCTCTTCCGATCTCAAAAATTCTTTGAAACCCTTACGCTTGAACTAAAGTCAGGCGATAGCTATTATTTGGCTTCAGATGGCTTTCAAGACCAATTTGGAGGAGAAGAAGACAAAAAATTTCTAAAAAAACGTTTTCGTGAACTATTGCTTGCCCTCAGCCAACAACCCATACCAACCCAAGCACAAGTATTAGAAACAACTTTCCAGGATTGGAAAGGGCAACGCATTCAAACCGACGACGTTTTAGTGATTGGAATAGGTTTTTAATTGGATGGAAATAGGGGGGAGTTGCTCAAATTAGGGAATGTTTTCTTTCAGGCAGAGATAATAGCTTGCTTTGTACTTAAAATTTGTTTTTTTAGATATATATGTGGTACAGTTTTCGTACTTATTAAGGATAAGGAAGTATAAAAACCAATTATTGGGACATGGAAAAAGTTGAACAAGTAATAGTAGTAGATGATGATGCTACGAATAATTTAATTTGCGAAAGTGTAATCAAAAAAATTGGGCTGAGTGATAAGGTCTTGAGCTTTACTTTGGCTCAAAATGCACTGCTGTATCTACAAGAAAAAATTGACACAAAAGATTTTCCTGCGATTATTTTTTTAGATATCAACATGATCGATTTAGATGGTTGGGACTTTATCCAGCAATACCGAGCATTGATTGATAAAAAAGCGATGAAAAGCCCCGCTAAGATTTTTATGATTACTTCGTCAATTGACCAAGCAGACCAGCAAAAAGCTGCGAATATCGATTTGGTCAGCGGATTTATAGTGAAACCCTTTACAGAAGAGCGCGTAAGAAAAGTGCTAAAATAAAAATCGAGTGCCGCCCTTTCATAACAAGCCTAACACGACCCACCGGCTCAACAGCTGAAAATTATCATCGTAAAACTCAGTTTTGAGAATAATTTTCTGGTGCATATCTATGTAATAGCGAATGTAGGCAGGTGCTTTTTGATGGCTGACATATTTTTTGAGAAATATAAAAGGCTTTTTTGGCAACAAAGCCACCTGCTCAACACACATTTGATATTTTCCCAATTCATCTTCTCCATCCCAACATTCATTGGCATCGGCTAAGAAGAAAACTTGTTGGTTGATCCAGAACATCCCACTTTGCCAATTGATTTGGATGGGGCTTTGAAACATAGGGTCTTCGCGCAAAGCCTGCTTTGCAAAGGTTTCTTTGCGATAGGTAAGCTTTCGGTGTGCTTGCGAGGTAGTGCCTCGCATAGTCCAAAAACCAATGGCTGTATCAGGAATTTCGATGATAGAGGCATAGGTATATTCTTTAACTAAAATATCGTCTTTGGAGGCGTAAATGAGCAAAAATGGCATCACAAAAAATACCAAACTTATGTATGTAATGCCTACCAAACGATTTTTGAGCGTAAGCGCGCCCATTTTCATCGCCAGATAGACAGGTACCCGCCGCATTGCTTTGATTGGGAAGAAAATAAGTACCCCCAACACATTGAAAAGTACGTGGGTCAACGCGATGCTTTGCGCTGCTTGCGAGCTGGTCAGCGAAGCAATGAGTGCTGTCAGAGTTGTGCCTACGTTAGCGCCTAATAAAAAAGGGAAAATGCGTTGGGTCGTAAACTTTTTACTGGCTGCCAACGGCACAATCAATGAAGAAACCACCGTACTCGACTGTACTAAGCCTGTGATCAATATGCCTGAAAAAAGCTCTTTGAGTGGGCTACCGCTCAAATACCGACTTAAAACTGTGGCAGACTCTAAGGTAAATACTGTTTTAGTAAGTAGTGCGATGCGTCTGATAGAGAAAAATAACAGCAAAATGGCCAGTAAAAGTCCTCCAATGTTGGACAAATACGCATTCAAGGTCAAATAAATTACCTCGAAAGGGTCAAAGAAAATAGTACTTTTTTCGGTAGAAAAATGGGGAAGCCAGTAGCTAAGGCGCACTGCCAACCTTGACAAAAATTTGAAATAATACTCTAAAGGAAAAAGGGCGATGGCTGTCAGGATATTGAAAAAATCGTGCAAAGTAGCTACAGCGATAGCCCGTTTAAAGGCTGTTTTTTGGGTTACGTGCCCCATCGCCACCATTGTGCTGGTTACGGTAGTCCCAATGTTGGCACCTATTACCATAAACACGGCATTTTCTATCGAGATAGCTTGAGCGGCTACCATAGCCACAATGGCAGTGGTTATGGTCGAACTGCTGTGCATCAGTGCAGTAGCTAGTAGTCCTATAAAAAAGCTAATGAATGGGTTGGCAGTTACGTAAATGATTTGTTCAACCACTTCCTTGCCCATCTGCCCGAAGGAAGTAATCATCCATCGAAGACTAAACAAAAAAAGTACAATATGCAAGCAATATTGTAAGGCTGTTTGGAACAGTAATTTCCTATGAGGCATCGTTATGCAATGAACAACAAGTAGTAAGTATTGAGATTGTAAAATTAGGAAAAAGCCAAAGCAACATCACACCTGCTTTGGCTTGAAAGTTAAAAATTAACGCATTCTTAATGCGAGGCCGTTTCTTGAAGTTGTTGTATCGCCAACCAAGCCATCAGCCCTGCCCCAATTTCCAGGGCTTCTTCGTCGATGTCGAATGTAGAAGTATGTACAGACGAAACAATGCCTTTGGCTTCGTTTCTGGTGCCAAGGCGATAAAAACACGCATCGATGACTTGCGAATAATAGGCAAAATCTTCGGCAGCCAACCAAAGGTCTAAGTCAACTACATTGTCGGGGCCTAAATATGCCTCGGCAGCCGATTTTAAGAATTGGGTAAGATTTGGTTCATTTTTCAGGTGAGGATACCCTACTTTGATGTCTAAGCTAACGCTGCCTCCCATCGATTCGGCGATGCCTTCGGCTATTTTGCGGATTTTTTGGTGGGCATCTTTGCGCCAAGTTTCATCATAGGTGCGAAAAGTACCTTCTACATATACCTTGTCAGGGATAACATTGGTAGCCCCTTGCGCAATCACCTTCCCAAAAGAAAGCACCGAAGGCATCTTGGGGCTACTATTTCGGCTGATTACTTGCTGCATAGCTACCAAAATATGTGAGGTAATCAATACAGGGTCGATACACAGTTCGGGCATAGCGCCGTGGCCGCCTTTGCCGTGAACGGTCATATAAATCTCGTCGGCGCTGGCCATATACATTCCTGAGCGGAAACCTACTTTGCCCACAGGCAACAGCGGCATCACGTGTTGGCCGATTATCTTCTGAGGCGCAGCCCAAGTATCACGTGCCTCAAGCACTCCTTCTTGAATCATCAACGAAGCACCTCCCGGAAAAACCTCTTCGCCGGGCTGGAAAATGAGTTGGATAGTTCCTTCAAAGCTATCACGCAAAGCGTGCAAAATGCGGGCCGTCCCCAGCAGCGAGGCCGTGTGTACATCGTGCCCGCAAGCGTGCATTACGCCTTTGTTTTTCGATTTATAAGTTACCTCGTTGGTTTCTTCGATGGGTAGCGCGTCCATATCGGCGCGCAGAGCAATGGTTTTGGAGCTAGGGTTTTTGCCTTCGATATATACCGTAAGGCCTGTATTGGCAAGCGGGGCTTGGGGCTGTAGTTGCATGGCTTGTAGTTGCTGGGCTACAAAGCGAGCCGTCTCAAACTCTTGGAAAGAGAGTTCGGGGTGGCTGTGCAAATGTCGTCGGTTATTTACAATTTCAGGGGCAAATTGCTTGGCTAATTGGTGGATTTTATGGAGCAAATCGGCTTGCATATACAAATTAAAAGTTATAATTAAGCACAGCAAGTTAGCCAAAAAAACATTTCATTGGGGCGCTTTTTGGGCAAATTGTTTCATTTTAGTAATTTATTCGTTAGTATTGACTTCTTTTTCAACAAGCAATGACGGGCTTCCATGTCAACCAGGCCGCCAACAAATACCTCTTTTGCTTTACATATGCCTTGTTCTCTCCGTTTGGGTTTTTTGTTTTTACTCGGATGGATGACGGCAAACGTTTTGCCCCTTTCTGCACAGCAAGCCGCTTCGGAAGAACCAACCAATGAATTGCTGGCAGAAGGCGCATTGGCCAATCCTATGACGGCTAAATATTTTGTTTTAAGCGACATCGTTTTACGTGGCAATAAAGTTACCAAGCCTCATATAATTTTCAGAGAATTAGACATCCAAATCGGCGACAGCCTGCCCGCAGCCAAAGTCGATACCATTTTATTTAGAAATAAGAACAAGATATTCAATACCAATCTTTTTATTACCGTCGATTTGGCTTTAGAGTTGAATAGCCGCAAAGAAGCTACTTTGCTGATTCAGGTAAAAGAACGATGGTACACTTTCCCGCTCCCTATTTTCGAGCTGGCCGATCGCAACATCAACGAGTGGATACAGCAAAGGGGCGCCGATATTGGGCGTGTGAACTATGGAGTGAGGTTTATTCAGCGAAATTTCAGAGGCCGAAACGAACGCTTGGAGGTGCTCATCCAACAGGGATTTGTGAGGCGCTATGGCATCAGTTATACAGTGCCTTACCTTACCAAATCGTTAAAATGGGGATTGGAGCTAAAAGCCAACTTTACTGAAAACAACTCGATTGCTTTCAACACCCTCAACCACCAACTGCAATTTATCAACTCTGACAAGCTGATGCGCACCCGTTGGCAATACGCCTTGGCGCTTACTTACCGCCCCAAATTTTATAGTTTCCATAAATGGGAGTTGAAAAATATTCAAACTTCTATTGCCGATACAGTAGCCGAAGCCAATCCGCGCTATTTCTTGAATGGGAAAAGGAGTCAAAATTATTTTTCGTTCAAGTACGAGTTTCGCCGCGATCTGCGCGACGTGATTGCTTACCCTTTACGGGGAAATTTTTTGAAACTCGAAGTCCAAAAAGATGGATTGGGACTTTTTCAAGATACCGACCAAGTGAATATGCTACACTTGGGTGGAATTTATGCCATCTACCGCGAGCTTACCCCCAAAGGAGGTTGGTTTATGGATGCCACCCTCAATACACGCCTTTCTTTTATGGATCAACAGCCCTATGCCAATGCCCAAGGCTTGGGCTACAACGAAGAATTTCTACGGGGCTTTGAGTTATACGTCATCGATGGCCAAAGCTATGCCCTGAGTCAAAATACCGTAAAAAAACGTTTGTTCGATATTGTAACCCGCGCCAAGTTTATTCCCTTAGAGCAGTTTCGCACCATCCCTTTGGCGGTCTATTTGAATTTATTTTTTGATGCGGGCTATGTAAACGATCGTTTTTTTACAGATGTGAGCAATCGTTTCTCCAACCGCTTGATTTATGGATTTGGTTTAGGATTAGATGTTTTTACCTATTACAATTCCGTTTTCCGATTTAGCTATGCGTTCAACAGCGCTTGGGAGCGAGGGTTTTTCGTGTCCTTCAAAGGCGATTTTTAACAGCCCTTGCTTGTAAAACCTCTGCCCTGACAGGTGGCCTATTCACAGGTTCGTACTTTTGTGAAATGGCCTCAACCAGCAACATAAACAAAAGAAGAAAATGAGCGTTAAATGATAGTATAACTATAAATTATAATGTTATGAACCGATTGATTTGGGCTTTGATTTTGGGCTTCAGCTTGGTTTTTACCACTGCTTGCAGTCAGCGTCGCAACCTTCGCCCTACCGAAAACCCTCCCCCTTGTGAAAACGTAACCGAGCAAACTGAAAACTTAGGTAGAATTACCAACCAACGTGCTACTGTACGTAAGATTGAAATCTGGTTACCATTGCCGGGAGCTGGATTAAATGAAAATCCGGCCACCCTACCACGCCGAAAACTTATTTACTGGGTTTTGATACCCGAGCGTAATCCCAACCAAATGCTTTACCCTTGCAACCTGCCCGAAAGATTTAAATCAGACCAAATGGGTATCAATATTTCAGGTATTTTATTGGCTAACAATCCCAACCCCAACGATGTGCCTGTTACCGGCTTCAGCCCATTTATGCTCACTACCATCTTAGAACAAGAAAAAGATCCTTGCTAATACCTGATTTATGGCCATTATTTCAAAATACTTCCTACTGTTTATAGGGTTAAATCTTTGCCTTGTAAACAGTATTTTTTCGCAACCCCAGCCCCATATCTCGCACCAACAGACCAAATTTTACAAAGTCAATAAAGACAAAAATGACTCTGAAGACGAGACTTTCAGTGGGAGGAGTATGATTTTTGACCTTGATTATGGTTTTGCCCAACCTATGGGTAGCTTTGGTGCTTCGAATCCCGTCCGCAGCAGCGGTTTTGCCAGTTTGGGGCATCAGTTTACTTTTCAGGCAGGATTTTACCCTAACCTGAAAATAAGCCATTTCCACGTCGGATTTTTATCGGGGTTTCGTTATTCGCATCTGCCTATGGATGGGCAAGTTTTTCGGCGTATTCTTACCGAAGAATACCAGCTAAACGATCCGCTTACGCAATTTCGCAGCGAGTTTGACTACTGGATGATTACCAATTTATTTTTAGGGCTTAGCCTTGGCTTCGATTACGGGCCATTACTCATAGAACCTTTCATCACTTTTGGAGTAGCCAATGCCACTCCGCCGGTCTATCGCATTACCAATGGTAATTTTATTCCGGCCAATTATGGCAAATTTTTCGCTGATTATACTTTCGAGCAGCCCAATGTGCATTTATGTGTTACGTATGGTGCGCAAGCTCGTTTGATATTTTCGTCCCATTGGGGGCTTACGCTCAATGCGGCCATACAGCAGATGGCGCAGCCCTACCGAACACAAATTTTTACGGTTTCGTATAACAACAACAACGTGCCTAACATCACACGGAACACAGAGAATTATAACCAGAACATTCAGATACTGAGTTTTACGGCAGGCATTTTCTATAAATTTATGGAGAAGCACTAATGATAAAGCCCTTACTTCTATGCAAGAAATAAGGGCTTTGTGCTTTACAGCGATTGAATCAACCTAAGAAGTGAGAGGCTTGTAAATCAGGTGCAAATATTTGCGCTCCAAAATCGAAAAGCTACAGCCGACTAAAAATACGGCCACCATCCCCACAAAAAGAACTGCTACGTGTGGTATGCAGTAATAAAGCAGCCAAATACTCAGCATAAAACGACCATACTCTAAGTAAAAAATCCAGCGGCGTTGCTCCAAAATTGCCCCACAATTGATCAGCGTAATCAATAACCAAGCAGCAATCAAAATTTTGATAGGCAAGGGAATATAAAAAGCCAACAGCACAAAAAAGAACAACATAGCCAAGCTTACCACCATTTGAAAGTTGATATAACTACGCAATGGCCGAATGGGGGCTTCAGGTTTTTGGTGTTTCAAAAACTGTCTTTCTACAACATCGCGCGTTTGCGGATGCAAATCTTTGGGAGCACCCCACAATACTTTGCATTTTGCCCACCAAGTAGGCGCTTGCCGCATAGCTTCGCGCAATTCGAGCCAGTAGTGAAAATGCTGCCAAAGAAAACTATAACTGTTCAAAGGCTGGGTGAGGCCAAAAACCGGCTCTACGGTCTCTTCCACGTAAGTGCCAAATAGCTTGTCCCAAATAATCAATACATCTCCATAGTTTTTATCCAAATATTCGGGATTAGACGCGTGGTGCAGTTTGTGGTGCGAAGGCGTAACCAAAACATACTCTAACCAGCCCAATTTGCCAATGGTTTGGGTGTGTACAAAAAAAGGATAAACCCCGTGGATGAGCAAAATCGACATAATCATCTCGGCAGAGAAACCCAACAGCGGCATCAAAGCCCAAAATAAGGTGCGCACAAAGGCTTGAAATACCGTGATGCGCGCCGAAACCGTAAAGTTGAACTCGTCGCTTTGGTGGTGTACAATATGGACAGCCCAAAAAAGATTGATTTCGTGTCCTAAACGGTGGTACCAATACCAC
>DMHB01000397.1 GCA_003449595.1 Microscillaceae bacterium
TTCAGTGCCAAGCTGTGAGTTTTACACTTTTTTGTCAGGTTAGTTTTCATCTACCAATACCAAATCCGCCTCCTTTGTTGTGCTGAGTTGCGGCAGAGCAACGTTGTTATTTTCTTTGTGTGAAGCCAAAGGGAGAGAGAAAAAGAACTTGGCTCCTTGGTTGGGCGTGCTTTCTACACCAATTTGTCCTTGATTTTGCAGAATAAATGCTTTGCATAGGCTAAGCCCCAATCCGCTCCCCTTTTCGTTGGCAGTGCCCATGGTAGAATGATAGGCTTCGCCAAAAAGTTTCGCTTGGTTTTCTGCACTGATGCCAATGCCATTGTCTTGCACACTTACCCAGGCTTGGTGTTGGTCTATATCGGTTTGAATGCGAATATTTCCCTCTTGAAAAGAAAACTTGATGGCGTTTCCAAGTAAATTATGGATTACTACTCCTACCATATCGCTATCGGCATAGACCCAGAGCGGAGGCGCATTGAAGACTATTTTCAGCCGTTTCTGCTTCCAAATAGGGGATAGCAATTCAATTTTCTCTTGTATTATCGGTACTAAATCAAACACAACAGGCTGGGCTTCGATGCCTTGCCGCTGCGAGAGCGACCATTGCAACAGGTTATCGACCAATTGCGAGGTTTTTTGTACATCGTTGTAAAGGTTTCCGGCGATCATTTGTATTTCATCGGTAGTGAGATTACCTTCTTTGAGCAGCCCTAAAGCACCGGTTAGTGAGTTGAGCGGCGCACGCACGTCGTGAGAAATGAGTGAAAACAGCCGGTTCTGAATTTCATTGGCACGTTCTAAGCTGCTGTTTTGCAAAGCCAGGGTATGAGCCTGTTTGGCCAAAGTTTCTTTTTGTTGTAATACTTTTTGCTGCTCACGTTCATAGTTTTTTCTAAACTCATACACTCCCATTGCTACCATCATAAATGCCCAAGAAATACTGATGCAGATATCCAAATAGCGGGTAATTGCGTCGGGGTAAGGAATGACCCAAGTCGGGAAAAGCGCCTCTAGGGTAATGAGCAAGTAGATATGCAACAAGCCAAGCAGGGTATGAAAGACCGGATAACGAGAAACCACCACGTTGATAAATAAAGGAATGAACAGCAAATACCCAATGGCGCTTTGGATGCCCCCGTTGGCAAACCAAACCAACGACATTACTATTTTCAAAAAGATATTTTGGGGTACTAAAACAATGCTGAACTTTTGCTTTGCCCGCGATAAATAGTAAAAGGCAAAAATGACAATGGTTACAAAAAAGTTGACAACGTGCATTACCCAAGGCATCCCAATGAGGATATTGGCAAAGAAATTAGCTACACATCCCCAAGTGGCGTGAAACATAAAAATGTGGAAAATACGCTCGGCTAAACCAAATTTTTCTTCGCTACCGGTAATTGAAAAATGGCGTAATTTTTTAAGTTTTTCCGACATCATAACTATTGAAATGGTTTTGATAGTATTACAGCAATCTATAACCTCAAACAATGTAAATTGTTGGTGATTTTGCTGCTTTTTGTTTGCCAAGCTGTTCCTCAAAAACCTATTTCTTCAAAATTTTATTTGCTGTTACAGATTAATTTCCAAATATATCTATCGGAAATTTGGCAAATCCGTTTTAATTTGTAAGAATATATTGCATTTTTAGGTTTTAAATACCTATTTCCAAATCAAATCCTTATGAAAAATTTAGCACAAGACTGGTTGACCCAAGGCATCATCGACTTTGAGTACAAAAAATATGTACTCTTGGCCTATTTGCAAGAAGTAAAGGCCAATTTTGATCGGGTAAAACTCTATCCCTATTTATCGGATGTAGTATTTCATTACCAAAACTTGATTTCTATTCGCAACAATCAGGAATTATTTTATGAAAAATTTTCGCAAAAATTGACCCGTGCCGATTTCGAACAGCTCACCTTACATTATGAAAAAATTGTAAAAAATGATGCACTGATGGAGGAATTAGGCAGTATCATTGCTTTTGCTATTCCACAAATCAAAACGATGTTGGACGAGGGCAAAGATTTGTATGAACACATAGAAAGCCATCTTGAAATCAACACCATTGGATTAACCCCTTTGCACGACGGCGAAGGTTATTTATTCATCGATGAGGCGGGCATTCGCGAAATCAAGGTTTATACTTACCAACTGGCTTTGTTTGAAAATGCTACTGAGAAATACCGCGCCCTTCATTTACAATATTTGGATAGTGTGCACAAATCAATATTTCATACAGTAGAGCAAATCAAAGTGGATGTTATCAAAAAACATCGCCATATTCCTAATCCTGCAACCTTTCTTATCCATTCAAAAATTTATTGTCCTTTGCAGGAAACCTTGCTCCCGATAGCCAAACGCCTGCTGATGAAACACCTACAGGCCGCTTAAAGATAGGACTACTTTGGTGTTGGGGAGATAGAATGGGAGTTTTTTGTATCAGAACTTGAGTCGTTCAAAACTTTACCTGTATTTGTGCAAACAAGTTCCATAGAATTACTTGCATTTCTAAAGATTTAGATTGAACTTTGCCATACTTTTTTTGTATTTAAACAAATCGGAAAACAATTTAAGCAAGATGAAACACAATTTACTCAGGTTATTTACAACCGTGTTTTTTTGGTGTTTTTTGGCCGGCTTTTCAGCTTATGCCCAAACCACCATCACCGGTACTGTAACTGACGCTATGACAGGCGATCCCTTACCCGGGGTCAACGTAAAGGTTGAAGGTACTATTTCAGGTACTATCACCAATGGTTCAGGTCAATATACCTTGAACGTGCGCTCGGTGCAAGATTTGCGCCTTATTTTTTCATTTGTAGGCTATGAGAGCCAAGTAGTGGATGCTTCAGGTACACAAGGAAGCTTAGATGTACAATTGGCTGAGCAAGTCAACATTGGTGAAGAAGTGGTTGTATCGGCTTCGCGTGTGGAAGAAAAAATTATGGAATCGCCCGTAACCATTGAAAAGATGGACATCTTGGCTATCCAACAATCATCTACACCTGATTTCTACGATGGCATTTCTAAATTAAAAGGCGTACAAACTTACTCAGGCAGTTTAACCCTTACCTCTATCAACACACGTGGTTTTGCTACCATTGCCAACACCCGTTTTGTACAATTGATCGACGGTATGGATAACTCTGCTCCTTTGTTGAACTTCCCAACCGGTAACATCGTCGGTATTTCTGACTTAGATGTTGAAAGTGTAGAATTAGTACCTGGTGCTGCTTCTGCCTTGTATGGTCCGAATGCTTTCAATGGTATTTTGATGATGCAAAGCAAAAGTCCCTTCGATTACCAAGGTTTGAGCGCCAACGTAAAAATTGGGGTTACCAATTCAAGTACCAATGCAGGCGGTTTCAACACTGGCAACCAAGCTGGTTTGGCTCACGGCACTAATCCTTACTACCAAGCACAAATTCGCTATGCTAAGTCTTTATTCAAAGACAAATTGGCATTCAAAGTGAATTTCTCTTATTTGGCTGGTCAAGATTGGAGAGCGAACGACTATACTTCTTTCCGTACCGATGTATCGAACTACTTCTTGCCTCCCGGCCAATTGCCCGGCCCCGGCAATCCTAACTTCGACGGTTTGAACTTGTATGGTGATGAAACTAACATTTCTTTATCAAACCCCGCGTTGATCGGTGCGCTTTCGGCAGGTTTAGCTCCTAACTTTGCACCTTTCTTTGGCGGTAGCACTGCCGCGGCGACTGCTGCGTTGAACCCACGTTTGACTTCCTTATTTGCAGGACAAAGTGTAAACCGTACCGGTTTCCGTGAGCAAGATATTTTGGATAACAACAACGCTACCAGTATCAAAGCAGATGCAGCTATTCACTATCGTATTACCGATAAGTTGGAGTTGAGCTACAACTACCGCATTGGCTCAGGTAATACTGTTTACCAAGGTGGCGAGCGTTACGCATTGCGTAACTTCAACATTCAATTCCATAAATTGGAGTTGAAAGGTAAAAACTTCTTTGTGCGTGGGTATATGTCTCAAACCGGCGACGGTGATTCATACAACCTTTCAGCTTTGGGTGCTTTCGCCAACGAGCGTCTGGCTCCTACAGCTTCTGTTTGGTTTCCCGGCTATGCACAACAGTTTACCGGCAATTTGATCGGCCAAATGACCGCCGCAGGTCAAACTCCGCTTTGGTTAGCTGGCGCTTATATTCCCACCAACGACCAAATCGCTACTGCCCACGCTTTTGCTCGTGCAGTGATGGACAATGGCGTGAACCCATTGACTGGTGCTCCTGTAACCATTGCAGGCTTAACTCCACGCCCTGCGGCTGGCTCTCAAGAATTTAACACTTTGATGGGTGCTGTACGTGCCGATTTGTTCAAGAGACCTGTACCTGGTGCTGGTTTCGTTGACCAGTCACGTTTGTATCACGGTGAATTTAACTACAACTTCAAAGATTTGTGGAGCTGGATGGAAATCCAAGTAGGTGGTAATTTCCGCCGTTACGATTTGTTCTCGAACAATACCGTTTACAACGAAGTACGTGAGGCAGGTGGTCAGCCACAACGCATCACCATCGACGAATTTGGTGCTTATGTTCAATTGAGCAAGCGTTTCATCGACGATCATTTGAAAGTTACTGCTTCATTGCGTTTGGATAAAAACCAAAACTTTGCAGAGCAGTTCAACCCACGTGTATCGGCTGTTTATACCTTAGGTGCTAACCGCCAACACAATATCCGTGCGTCGTTCCAAACAGGTTTGCGTATTCCTGATACCCAAGCCCAGTTCATTTTCTTCCCTGCCAGTTCTGGTATCTTGTTAGGTGGTACATCGGCCAACGCTGCCCGTTATGGTATTTTCAATGGTGGAGCTACCGACTTAGCAGGCAACCCTATCAACTTGCGTTTCATTCAGCCTGAGCGCCTGTATGCTTACGAAGTGGGTTACAAAGGTATCATTGGCGACAAGTTGATGCTTGATTTGAACTATTACTACAACACCTATGAAAACTTCGTAACAGCGCAAAGTGTACGAGCTATCAATGGTGGTGCAGATGCCGCTTTCGTAACTGCAACCAACCCAACTGGTGCATTCCCTGCCGGAACAATCTTCCGTCCTTACTTCAACTCAAACATTCCTATCAGTTCTCAAGGAGCTGCACTTGGTTTCACCTACAAGCTGCCTAAAACAATGGTGCTTTATGGTAACTACTCTTGGAATGAGTTCAATGCCAATGTGCCTGCCGGCCAAACCTTTGAAGTACAATTCAACACGCCTCAAAACCGCTTCACAGTGGGTGTGAGCAGCCGTGAAGTTGCCAAAAACTTAGGTTTCGATATTTCATATCGTTGGCAAGAACGCTTTGTATGGCAAAATGCCTTTGCCAATGGTATTATGCCAGGCTTTGGTGTATTAGACGCTATGGTTAGCTACAAAGTGAAAGATTGGAAAACTATGTTCAAAGTAGGTGCTAACAACTTATTGGGTCAAGACTACCGTACTAACTTCGGCGGTCCTTGGGTTGGTCAGTTGTACTACATCTCTATTACTTTCGACGAATTCTTGCGATAAGCCATTCGTTACAAGTTGATTTATGGAGGCTGCCCCACACGGGGCAGCCTCTTTTTTTTGTGATCTGCAAAACACGATTTTTTCTTAGCTTTATCACTTCAATTTATTTTTAAAACAACTAAACGGCCTTTGCCATGAACAAATTAATATGGGGTTGGTGTCTTGTTGTACTTTGTCTGGGTTTGTTGCCCTTGGCGAGTAAAGCACAAGAGAAAAAAACCTCCAAAACATCCAAAGAAGCTGAAAAAGAAAAAAAAGCAAAATCCACTGCACAAATTCTTTTTGAAGAAAAATACTTCAACTCCCTCAAATGGCGCAATGTTGGCCCTTTTAGAGGCGGGCGTAGCTGCGCTGTAACCGGAGTGCCGGGCAAACCCAACTTATTTTACTTTGGTGCTACCGGCGGAGGTGTTTGGAAAAGCCAAGATGCAGGCGGCACTTGGGCCAATATTTCGGATGGTTTTTTCGGCGGGTCGATCGGCGCTGTGGCCGTAAGTGAGTGGGACAACAACGTCATATATGTGGGTACTGGCGAGAAAACTGTGCGGGGCAATGTTTCGCACGGCAACGGCATGTGGAAATCGGTCGATGCAGGCAAAACTTGGCAAAATGTAGGTCTGACCGACAGCCGCCACATTTGTCGTGTTCGGATACATCCAAAAAATCCTGACCTGGTCTATGCAGCCGCTTTGGGACACTTATTTGGCTCCAACGAAGAAAGGGGCGTATTTAGAAGCAAAGATGGCGGCCAAACTTGGGAAAAGGTTCTTTTTGTCAACAACCAAGCTGGGGCAGTCGATTTGGTGATGGACCCTACCAATCCCCGCATTTTATATGCCACCACTTGGCGCGTAATCCGTACCCCACATAGTTTAGAAAGCGGTGGCGAAGGATCAGGACTTTGGAAAAGTACAGATGGGGGCGACACGTGGACGGAGCTAACCAAAACCGCCACGGGGCTACCCAAAGGCACTTTAGGAATCATTGGTGTTACGGTTTCACCGATAAATCCTAACCGCGTTTGGGCTATTGTAGAAGCCGAAGACGGTGGTGTTTTCCGCTCAGAAGATGCTGGTAAAACCTGGGCTAAAATCAACGATGAACGAAAGCTGCGCCAACGCGCTTGGTATTATACCCGCATTTATGCCGATACACAAAACCCCGATATGGTGTATGTGCTCAATGTGCAGATGCTGCGCTCGAAAGATGGAGGCAAAACCTACGAAAGCATCGAAACACCCCACGGCGACCATCACGATCTTTGGATTTCGCCCGAAGACCACGACCAAATGATTTTGGCCGACGACGGAGGCGCCCAAGTAAGTATGGACGGCGGTAAAACCTGGTCAACCTACCTCAACCAGCCTACGGCGCAGTTTTACAGAGTGGCTACTGATAATTTTTTTCCTTACCGTATTTATGGAGGCCAACAAGACAATTCGGCGATGCGCATCGATAGCCGAGCACAAACCGGCGGGATCACAGAACGCAATTGGGAGGAAACCGCAGGCAGCGAGAGTGCACACATTGCGCCTCATCCTACCAACCCAGATGTGGCGTTTGGCACTTCTTATGGCGGATTGCTTACAAGACTTGACCACAGCACCGGCGACTTGCGTGCGGTCGATGTGTATCCTAATAACCCGATGGGATGGGCGGCCAAAGATTTGAAATATCGTTTCCAATGGAATTTTCCGGTTTTGTTTTCTCCCCACCCGCCTTACGAATTGTATGCAGCGGCCAATGTACTGTTTAAAACCAGCAACGAAGGGCAAAGCTGGGAAGCCATCAGCCCAGACCTCACCCGCAATGATGCCTCCAAAATGGAAGCCTCCGGCGGGCCTATCACCAAAGACAATACCAGCGTAGAATATTATGGCACCATCTTCGCTTTGGCGGAATCGCACCACGAACCCGGGGTCATTTGGACCGGCTCTGACGATGGCTTGGTGCACATCACCCGCGATGGTGGCAAATCGTGGGAAAATATTACCCCTAAGGGGATGCCCGAATGGATGATGGTGAATAGCATCGATATTCATCCGACAGAAAAAGGGGGCGCTTATATCGCAGGCACTCGGTACAAATTGGATGATTTTGAACCGTATCTCTACAAGACAACCGACTATGGCAAAACCTGGACTAAAATCACCAATGGTATTGACAATGAGCATTTTACAAGGGTTGTGCGCTCTGACAAAAAACGTCCGGGAATGCTGTATGCCGGAACGGAAAGCGGGATGTATATTTCGTTTGATGATGGCAACAATTGGCAACCTTTGCAACTGAATTTACCCATCGTACCCATCACCGACTTGGCCGTGAAAGACAACGATTTGGTTGCCGCCACCCAAGGCCGAGGTTACTGGATTTTAGATGACCTGACCGTTTTGCGGCAACTTTCGCCGGAGGTCAAGCAAGCTAATCAGTTCCTTTATCAGCCAAACCCGGCTTACAATATCTTGGTTGATAATTATGGATACGATGCGCGGTTTATGGGGCAAAATCCGCCCAACGGGGTGGTAGTGCATTATTACCTGCCACAAAAACCCGACACCAACTATGTGGTAAATCTTAGTTTTTTGGACGAAAGCGGTCAGCTCATTCGGCAATTTTCTACGAAAGTAAACGAGAAAAAACCCGCCGAACTCAAAAATCAGCTAAAAGCCCAAGCCGGTGCCAATCGGTTTGTGTGGGATTTGCGCTACGAAGACGCAGAAACATTTGATGGACTCATTCTTTGGGCAGGAGGTATTCAGGGGCCGCGCTGTATTCCGGGGAAATATGAAGTGAGGCTTAGCATAAACGGACAGACCACCACCCAGCCTTTTGAAATTTTGAACGACCCCCGCAGCCCCAGCCAAGTGGAAGATTTACAGGCGTTGCTTGCTTTTCAGTTGGCCATCCGAGATAAATTGTCTGCCGTACACCGCACCATCAAACAAATCCGCCAAATCCGCGAAAGCGTACAAGCCTTGCAGAAACGCTGGGAAGGCAATGCTGATTTCAAAGATTTGGTGGATGCGGGCAAGCAATTGCTGGGCAAGTTGACCAAGATTGAAGAAGCCCTTTACCAAACCAAAAATCGTAGCTCGCAAGATCCGCTGAATTATCCCATTCGGCTGAACAACAAGCTGAGTGCTTTGTCGTCGCTTTCGGCGTTGGGTAATCATCGGCCAACCGACCAAATGATAGCTGTAAAAGAAGAAATGAGCCAACTGATAGAGGCAGAACTGGCCGCTTTTCAGCAAATTATCCAAGAGGAAGTACCTGCTTACAACCAAAAAGTGCGTGAGAAGGATGTACCTGCGCTGATAGTCGATTAAAACTTGTGCTGGTTTGCTTAACTTTGCTGGAAGTGATTTTCAGCAAAGTTTTTTTATGCGCATCAGCCAAGAAACCATTGAAACTGTAAGAAGCCGCGCCGATGTGGTAGAGGTTATCCAAGATTTTGTGTCGCTCAAAAAGAAAGGCACCAATTGGACGGCCTGTTGCCCTTTCCACAACGAAAAAACACCCTCTTTCTCGGTCAGCCCGGCCAAAGGAATTTATAAATGTTTCGGCTGTGGCAAAGCTGGCGACTCCATTACCTTTGTTCAAGAAATTGAGGGATTGAGCTACCCCGAGGCGGTGGTATATTTGGCCAAAAAATACCAAATACCGGTCGATTATCTGAAAGGCGAACCTGATTTGGACAAAGAAAGCCAAAACGAACGGGAAAGTATTTTCATCGCGCTCAATTTTGCTTTGCAATTTTTCCAAACCCAACTTGCCGAAAGTGAAGAAGGGCGTAGTTTAGGCAAGACTTACTTCCAAGAACGTAGCTTTTCGGAGGCTACCCTCCAACATTTCCAGCTCGGCTATAGCCTTTCGGGATGGGACAGTCTGTACCAAGCGGCTCTGGCACAAGGGTTTACACAAGATATTTTGCTGAAAGCTGGGCTTATCACCGTTACCGAGCAAGGCAAAGTGTATGACCGCTTTCGCGAGCGCGTGATGTTTCCGATTCATAACTTGGCAGGCAAAGCCGTTGGCTTTGGGGCGCGGTTGCTGACCAAGCAAGCCAAGCAAGCCAAATATTTAAACTCTCCGGAAACGGTAGTTTATCAAAAAAGCAAAATCCTGTATGGGCTGTTTCAAGCCAAGCAGGCCATCCGGCAGCAAGACGTGTGCTATTTGGTGGAGGGCTATACAGATGTGATTTCGTTGCACCAAGCAGGCATCGAAAATGTAGTGGCCTCGTCGGGCACTTCGCTTACAACCGACCAAATCAGGCTGGTAAATCGGTTTACCCAACACATTGTATTGTTGTACGATGGCGATCAGGCAGGTATCAAGGCCAGTTTGAGAGGAACAGATATGATTTTGGCCGAAGGAATGCAAGTCGAAATTGTAGTGTTTCCGGATGGCGACGACCCCGACAGTTTTATCAAGAAAGTAGGCACCAATCCTTTTTTGGCGTATGTAAAACAGCACGCCAAGGACTTTATCCGTTTCAAAACGGATTTTTACCTGCAAGAAGCCCAAAACGACCCTGTGCAAAAAGCACAAGCCCTCAAAGAAGTATTGCAAAGTGTGGTACAAGTGCCTGATACGCTGCGCCGTAGCTTTTTCTTGAAGGAGTTAAGCGATAGTTTTGGCTTGGAAGAAAGCATTTTGATTGATGAGTGCAATAAAATCTTACTACAAAAACACAAACAGACTACCAGTCCCGCGCAGGCTATCGGGCTGCCCGAAACCTCAGAAACTGACGAAGTGGATCCGGTTGCCGACCTATGGGCTGAGCCCGAGATCGTTTCGCCACAAATGGTCAAAGAGCGCGCTTTGATAGCGTTGTTGCTGCTATATGCGGACTATGATTTGCAACCTGACAAGAAATTTTGCCACTATTTGTTTGAAGAAATTGCCGACATTCATTTCACCCATCCCGTTTATGAGCAGATTTTAGAGCAATACAAGCTGTTTTTAGAAAAAGGTACTATTGCTACTGCCCAATTGCTGCTTGAGCAAGCCACCGACCCGGTACTGAAAGAGGAAATCATTCATTTGATTACGCCTAAATATAAATTGAGTGAAAATTGGGAGAAAAAACACGCCATTCTTACCACCAAAGACGAAGATATTTTGCACGAATTGGCTTATAAGGCTATTTTAAGGCTGAAACTCCGCTACATCCGCAAACTCATTCAAGACAATTTACAGGCTTTAGCCAATGCCCAAGACAGCCTCGAACTGCAAGATGAACTGCTGCAACAAGGGATGCACCTCAAGGATTTGGAAAAAGAAATTGCCAAATTGTTAGGTAATGTGGTGATGAAATAGGCTCAACGAATGAGTGTAAACGTACCCTTGGAGGTGAATTTAGCTCCTGTAAAGTCTTCAATTTCAGCAATATAGACATACACATCGGCTGGTGCCATTCCCCCGCCTGCGCGCCCGTCCCAGCCTTGGGTAAGGTTGTTGGAAGTAAACAACTGCTCGCCTGAGCGGTTGTAAACCACCATCCTGAAGTTGCGTACAAACAATCCTTGTCCTTCAAAAGTATCGTTCAGTCCGTCGCCATTGGGTGTAAACGCATTGGGGAAAAAAACGCGGTAGGCTTGTTGTACTTCCAAGACATTGGAAAAGCTCACCAAATTGGTAGCCGCATCGACCACCACCCGAACACGGTAACGCAACACTTGGCGATCTTGGGTAGTACCTACATCAGCAAAATTGATGGCGCTGTTGCCTACGTTTTGCGAAAAATAAACACTGCCATTTTCATCCAATTTTTCTATAAACACCTGTTGTATCAATCCGCTGCTGTTTTCATACCTGGTCCATCCTACCTCTACTCTGTCGGGGGCTGTGCGCAACAAGCGTAAACTTACCGGACAAGTTGGCAGCGCCACCGGAGCAGTGTTGCCACATTGGTTTACATAGCGAATTTCATAACAATATTGCAACTGACCTGCGGCATTGGCATATTCGTTGTCGATGGCTGTTTGGTTTGGGTCGCGTACAATGGTTTCAGTAACGATAGGCGCTCCTGCTTGCACCAGAGAGGTTACGGTGCGCCGGATGATGTGCTGTGTGATGGGAGGCAGCACAGGCGCAGCCCAATTCAGTAACACACGGCTATTTTGCTGCACACCGGCATTGAGGTTAGCAACCGCAGGCGGAATCGTACTGGAAAAAGCCGTAGCACAAGCCACATTCGATCGGATTTGCGTGGATGTTGGGCTTCCAACAGTGGCTATCAATTGGTAACAGTAGTTTTCGGTGCAAATCACATTGTTGTCGGTAAAACTATTGGCAGCCAAGGCATTGAGGGTTGTGATATTGGCGCTGTTGCGCGTTACAGCATATTGTTGAAACCCTGCGCCTTGGTACGATTGCCAGTTGAGTTGGTTGCGGCTATCTTGTGCAGCAGCGTTCAAGGTCAAGTTAAAAAAATCGGCACTGCTCAAGCTGCCTCCACAAGCATCGATAGCTACTACACGCATCACATAAGTTTGGTCGCGGGTGTTGAGGTTGGTGGCGGTAAAAGTAAGGTTGGCATCGTTGCCACGAATGGTTGCCAGCGTGGTAAAAATGGGTGTAGTGGTAGGTCTGAGTTGTATTTGATATTCAAAACTACTGTTGCTGCTAAACACGATGTCGATGCTGCCGTTGGCCGGATCGACAACCGGGGTCGATAGGCTGATGACTTGCGGCGCAGGGATGGCCAACAAAGGTGTAACCAACAGCCCATTGACCCCGCCGCATCCGCCGGGAACATAGTTGCCGGTTACCGTCAGGCTGAATGTGCTCAGCGTAGTGTAGTTGTGTCGTACATCAGCCGCAGCGCCTCGGTTCACGGTTTGCGTAGCGCCATCGCCCCAGTTGATTAGGTAAGATTCGTAGGTGTTGTCGTTGATGGTGAGCGACACTTCGCGCCCGGCACAATAGCGGACAGAAAAAACAGGGGGCGGCGACGGCAATACCTCTATGTAAGCGTCGCGTCGCAAGCTGTCGCCTTGTCCGGCAAAGCTTCCCACTTGCGTGATGGCATAGACACCGGGGCGGTTGTAAGTATAACTGGTGGCCGACACAAACTGGTTGGTTTCGCCATATTTGTAAAGCAAGTTGATGCCGCCCCCCGAGCAGTCGGTAACCGTTACGGTAAACGGCGCACAGCCGCGGCGCAGGCCATTGCCGCCCACTGCCGTAAAACAAGGTGTTTGGGCTGAGGCTACAAGGGTGGTCAATCCGGACAGCAAAAACCATAGAAAAAGTGTCTTCCTCATAGCGACTTTTGATATTTTTCTACTTGAACGTTGAATTTCTCTAAAAAGGCAATGCCTTCGTCCACAGGCAAACCTTTGTATTCGGCGTAAGAATGGAGGTAAATGACTTTGCTGATTTTCATCGAGTAAATAATGCGGGCACAAGGCAAGCAAGGCGACAGCGTAACGTAGAGTGTAGCGCCTTCGACGGAAGAACCGTTTTGGGCTGCATATAAAATAGCATTTTCTTCGGCGTGGATGGCTAACGAACAACTGCCTTTAGAATCTAACGGACAGCCTTGTTCGCCCCATTCTTCGTCGCAGTTGTGGGTGCCGGCAGGAGGGCCATTGTAGCCAATCGAAATGATGCGGGTGTCCTTGGTCAGTACGGCGCCCACTTGCCGCTTTACGCAATGCGAACGACGGGCAAGGTTGACGGCCAACTCCATAAATATGTCATTGAAACTGGGTCGTGAGTCGGTAGTGGTAGTTGCCATACAATGCAAAGGACTTATGGTCTTGAAAAAAGAAAAAAGTTTTACTTGTGTCCCAAGATGGCAACACAAGTAAAACTGATGGATTGGATTTAGATATGCAACGCACGGTTGGCCGTAGCAGCCAAGCAAGCCTCTTTCATTGCTTCGGTGAAGGTAGGGTGCGCGTGCGACATTCGGGCGATGTCTTCGGCAGAAGCGCGGTATTCCATTGCTACGACGGCTTCGGCGATCATATCGGCGGCGCGAGGCCCGATGATGTGAACACCCAATATTTCGTCGGTAACTTTATCGGCCAACACCTTGACCACTCCGTCCAAATCCATACTGGCACGCGCCCTTCCCAAGGCTTTGAAAGGGAACGATCCGGCTTTGTAGGCTTTGTTTTGCGCCTTGAGTTCTTCTTCGGTATAACCCACTGCCGCCACTTCGGGCCAAGTATATACTACATTGGGGATGAGCAAGTAGTTGATGTGCGGCTTCTGTCCGGCAATGGTTTCGGCTACGAATACGCCCTCTTCTTCGGCTTTGTGGGCCAACATAGCCCCTTTCACTACGTCGCCAATGGCATAAATACCCGGTACGTTGGTTTGCAAATGGCCATCTACTTGGATACGGCCTCGCTCGTCTTTGGCTACGCCGGCATTTTCCAAGCCCAAGCCTTCAGTATAAGGGCTACGACCGATGGCGACCATACAATAATCAGCCGTGAGGTTTACCGTCTTGGCGGGATCTTTACGGCTTTCGGCCACTACCGCAACAGCATTGCCTTTGGCCGCAGCCGAGGTAACTTTGTGCTCGAAATAAAACTCCATTCCCAACTTTTTCAAGGCGCGTTGTAGCTCCTTGCCCATTGTTTTGTCCATCGAGGGAATCATCGAATCTAAAAATTCGACCATGGTTACCTTGGTGCCTAAGCGAGCAAACACCGACCCCATTTCGCAAGCGATAACACCCGCCCCAATGATGACCATTGTTTTGGGCACTTCTTTGAGGTTCAAAGCTTCAGTCGAGGTGATAATGCGTTTTTTATCGATGGCTACTCCGGGCAGCGGGGTAGGCTTCGAGCCGGTTGCAATGATTACTTTTTGGGTTTCTATTTCTTGCGTGCTGCCGTCTTTGGCGGTGATTTTGATTTTATTTTTATTGATAAAAGAACCCAACCCTTTGAACACATCAATTTTGTTTTTCTTCATCAAGAAGTCGATGCCTTGGCAAGTTTGGCTAACCACCTCATCTTTGCGCTTGATCATTTGCGGCATATCTACTTTGAGCTTGTCGAGCTTGATGCCGTGGGTTGCAAAAGTATGCGCAGCGTTATGGTAATGCTCCGACGAGTCGAGCAAGGCTTTGGAAGGAATACAGCCCACATTCAAGCAAGTGCCGCCTAACGTATCGTATTTTTCAATGATGGCTGTTTTCAAACCCAATTGGGCTGCGCGGATAGCAGCCACATAGCCACCGGGGCCTGAACCAATCACTGTTACATCATAAGCCATATCAGAAAGAATTTATGTTGGTAAAATGAAAGACTAATTATTGAACACTTTGATTAAATTTTGTCCAAATCTACTATTAAAAACCAACTTGTTGAAGGTTTTTTATCCAAAAAAACGCATACCCGCCAAGGGCATACTCCTAACACTTCGTCTTTACCAATCAGTACACGCATCGGCTTGATTGAGTTCCCGAATGTCTATTGGCAAACAAGCCTTTGTGAATTTATTGTTATTTTCGTAGTCCTTATGATTTACACCTTTCATTTATCAAACAACCCCTCATTCACGTGGATTATACCATTGTACACCTCACCACCTCGGCTGAAGTGGCCGAAATCCTGATTGCAGCCTTGAGTAATTATGGTTATGAAGCCTTTGAAGAAACAGACCTGGGCGTAGATGCTTACATTCCGGCAGCAGCGTATGACGAAAGCCAACTGCAAGAAGCTTTGGCCATTTTTGGACTAACGCCTGCTGTAAGTTATACGACTACTTTGCTCAAGGCACAAAACTGGAACGAAGTGTGGGAAAAAAACTTCGAGCCTATTGTGGTAGCCGACCGGTGTATTGTGCGCAGTAGCCACCACCAAGCGCCTAAGCCTTATACCTACGAAATCGTCATCAACCCCAAAATGTCGTTTGGTACAGGCCACCACGCCACCACAGCCCTGATGATGGAATTTTTATTGGATTTGCCTCATCAACAAAAAGAGGTATTGGATGTGGGCAGCGGCACTGGTATTTTGGCCATTTTATCGGCCAAGTTGGGCGCAGCCGTGGTAGATGCTTTAGACACCGAAACCTGGGCAATTGAAAATGCACGCGAAAATTTTGCGCTCAACCAAGTAGCATTTCGCCGCTTGGCGCAAGGCTCTTTGCAGTTGTTGGATTGGGAAGGGGCTTACGACTTGGTGCTGGCCAATATCAACCGCAATGTACTTTTGGCCGAAATGTCGGCTTATGCCGAACTAATCAAGCCTACCGGTGGGCATTTGTTGCTGAGCGGATTTTATATGGAAGATGCAGCGATGATTCGCACCGAAGCCGAAAAAAATGGCTTGACTTATGTAGCCGACAAAGAAAAGGATCGTTGGGTATCGATGTTGTTCAGCAAAGGATAAAAATTTTAGCAAAATGCGCAAAGGCCAGACAACTTTGCCAAGGAAAATGGTGTTTGAATTATCAAATCACATTTTTCTCAAAAATCCTTATGAAGTACATTTTCATTCTCCTGTCTTTTGGCTTATGCTGTTTTGCTACACACCCGCTTTGGGCGCAAGGCAATGAAGTAAAAATTAT
>DMHB01000471.1 GCA_003449595.1 Microscillaceae bacterium
ATCTAATGAACAACATTAAGAACAAAAATAATGTGGAGAAGCGCATCTCATTTATACAGTAAGGTCTTTTAGGCATATAGAACAATTGTTTAAATTGAAAATAACATTAAATTGTGTGTAGCGTAAAGAATTGTAAAATTAGAAAAAAATAGGTAAACAACAATTTAAGTACTTACAAAAAATAGAGCCAGTATCAATAGATTTATAAAACCTTTGATCAATGCTAAGTTATAATTTCTGTAAATCCACATCTGCACAACAGGTCAAAGCTCTTTGTGCGATCGGAATTTTTCTAATATTTAGCAGCCTATAATTTTAAATTTAGGTATGTGCACTTTATCACTTAACGAAAACCCAATATTGGGAGTCTCCCGGATTCAGTACTTTGCTCCAAGAAACTAACTGTACATATAATTTTTGATCTTGAAGAGCTGTTTGGCTAAGCTTACTACTTACCAACTTTAGTTGCACAGGTAGGTTTTCTTGATCTTTTTGAGCAATAAAATACAGTTTTTGATAGTTCAGTGGCGATAAGTTTAAATGAGCAACCACTTCCTTGTTGAGTATAACTTGAAGCTTACTACCTGGGGCAAGTTCTCCAAAACAAGCTATTTGTAGCAAATAGTGGTGGTTCTTAGATAAATTTACTCTAAAAATAGACTTTGTTTCGCTTAACGCTAAATTTTTGAATTCAACTGTGTGCAACTTCTGTACATCGGCCAACTTGTATGTTTCTAAGCCACCTTTCAAAATATGAATTACGGGACTTACCATAGGCTCCAGTTTATAAAAATCGCGCATCATTTTATTGCCCGGTATAGTAGCCAGCTTGTAAGCTGTTGACTGTTGTAGTGTCAGACGGTTCAACGAATCGTCGGTTGATTTGAAAGGCTCGTCAAAACTTGCATACTCGCCTACCAACAAATGTGTAAACTGAGCGCTTGCCTCCTTCAAGGCTTGGTGTGGAATTATTTGCCAAGCATAAGGCAAGTTTTGTAAATCTTCTTCGGCGATGCGCAATTCGTGGGCAATGCCTACGTGCATTTTCTCGGGGGCGCTGTCAACAAGCTTAGGAAGATTTTGCAAGGTACTGGTTCGAGTATCTTTTGTTACGGTAGGCAAATCATAGAAAAAGCGGCCATACCCTTTGCCGTGTAAAGTTAACCCTAATAATATGATACCAAATGCGACGCTCCAACCCCACGAAGGAAGCTTAGAAAAGTATTTTTTTCTAATAGGCTCTGCTACTTGATAAATGGAAAAACAAAAAATGGCAAATCCAATGCAAAGAAAAGGATAAAGCAGTACAAAATTACGGTGGTAGGCTATGCGCTGCTGGGTCATATAAAAAAAGTATATCGCAGGAAAAACAAAGACAAGACTTATCATCTGCCAAGTGTTGGGAGACTTTTTATTATTGCCTAAGTCAAAACTGCCTACCAATACACCAGCCAAACTTAACATTGGAACTGGTATGACCAAGTAGCGAGAGTTAATATTCAGAGAACTGGAAAAACATTGCCACTGAAATAAAGCATGTGGCCATCCCGATTCCTTTGAAAAATGCCCACCACCTGTTTTGTAGGCATCAGCTATCCATTTGACCCAATACGAAAACTCTCCATAATTGAGGTAAACGGCCGGATTCCAAGCCAAAAACACAAGGATGGGCGTAAAACCTAATCCTGCCAAGGTAAATATGATTTTGGAAACAGGGTAAGTTTTGAAAACTGATAAATTATATAAAAAAGCTTGTAGCGGCACCATCAACACCAAAGCACCGGTAAATTTAGTGGAAGCCGCCATCGCGCCAAAAACCAAGCTTAGAAATAAATAGCCCAAATATCGGCTAAGGTGGAAACGGAGGGCTGCCCAAACTGTAGCCAATGCCCAGAAACACATAGGTACATCGACTGTGGTGTAAAGACTATGTACAAAAAATTCGTAATTGACTTGCAACAAGCAGGCAGCCAACAGTGCCAGATAGCCATTAGTAAACTGCCTGGCAATTAAAAAAACCCAACACAAACAACCAGCCCCTAATAAAATAACCCACATTCGGTTCCAAAAGTAAAATCCGGTTACATTCAAAGTTCTGAAATGTCCTTCTTGGTTGGTCTTAATATCAGCAATTGTAGCAACCTTGTAGCGAGGGTCATTTTTTACGAATTGAAAATAAACCCAATCAATGGCTACGCAAGTGTAGCGCATAAATCCCCCGTAGCAGTTTTCGACAAACTCGGGGGTTATTCGGCCTGTCTTCAGGCTATTGAGTGCTGCGGTTGATAAAAAAGGTTCGTCATAGTGTGTGAGATAGGGTAGCCCTGTTTTTACGGCTTTTGAGCCAAGCCACATGTGATATACCACCAAGCAACCTAATAAAACATAAATAAAATTAGAACAGCCTGAAGACAATATTTTCATCTTTCAGCAATCAAAGTAAAGTGTGGATAAACATAAGTATTCTGCTTTTCGAGGCTTTTGACTTGAAAACCCACCTCGCCCAGCCATTGCACCAAGGCCGAGGCTTTCCATTCGTTACCTATTTCGCCTGCAAAAACCCAATCGTGTAATTTGTTGAAATACACCAGCGGACTGGCAGCATCGATGTCTTTGATAAGTAGCGATGCTCCGGGGCGCATCACTTGATACAACCGCTCGAAAAAGTTTTTTTGATCGGCGCGTGGAATGTGGTGCAACACATCTACCATCGCTACCCAGTCGTAAGTCTGAATGGAAGGTGGCAGATCAAAGCCATTGAACACTTGCAAGTCGGCAGGAAAAGGATATTGTTGAAGCAGGTGCCGGGCATTTTGGATGAGTTCTTCGTCTATCTCGATGCCGGCCAATGCTTGGGGCTGGCAATACTCGGCCA
This sequence comes from Microscillaceae bacterium, assembly GCA_003449595.1. Classification (GTDB taxonomy): domain Bacteria; phylum Bacteroidota; class Bacteroidia; order Cytophagales; family Microscillaceae; genus UBA8158. Next base: position 2,876 of record DMHB01000471.1, read on the forward strand.
ACAGCATCAAGAACATACCTGAGCCGCAACCTATATCAAAAATTTTCTGATTGGGCGGGATAAGTGCCAACAGTTTGTTGAATGGGCAAATATAAGGCCGATAGCGAATCTTCAACCGGTTGGTAAAGCCTGTAGCTGGCATATTGACCCTTAGTTTTTCAGATAAGGTATTGTTGTTCAATAGTTTTTCCATTTTTAACTGATTAGAAATACAGAAAATAAAAGTTAAAGACTGCCCAAGCC
>DMHB01000150.1 GCA_003449595.1 Microscillaceae bacterium
AGCCAGCTTTCGAGCAAGTACATATTTCCATCAAATTCTCTTACCTCTTTTCCTTGTGCTACTTCGGTGCCATAGCCTGCCGGAGTAAAAAAAGCAGGAATACCGGCACCACCCGCTCTGATTCTTTCTGCCAAAGTGCCTTGTGGGATAAGCTCTACTTCCAATTCGCCGGAGAGCAGCTGTCTTTCAAATTCCTTGTTTTCTCCCACATACGACGAAATCATTTTTTTTACCTGACGCTGCAAAAGCATCAGGCCGATGCCAAAATCATCGACCCCGGCATTGTTCGAGATGCAAGTAAGATTTTTAGTGCCTTTGCGCAACAAAGCACTGATGCAGTTTTCGGGGATGCCACTTAGCCCAAATCCACCTAACATAAGCACTGCGCCATCGAAAATATCGGCAATGGCTTCGTCTGCGTTTTGAAAAACTTTATTCATAAGAAAAGCAAAATCAAGTGTATGGTTATCAGGAATTTATATAAAAAAAATCCAAAAAGAATGGAAAAAATACAATTTCTTGTGATGAATTTTGAACAAAGAAAAGAAATTTGATGTATTTTTGCAACCTTCGTAGCAGGCTTAGGCTTCCTAACCTACTACTACTATCTAAAAACTAAATTTTAGAAATTATGAAAAAAATCAAGCAATTGGCAGTGTATCTGCGCAATCGGTTTGAAAAAAAGCGCTTCAAGTCATTTGTCCGCCAAAATCACCAGCTCACCAAACAAGCACACATCGGCATCCTCTATCAAATCGACCCTCAGACCAACTACGATGCCATAGCCGATTGGATGTCGAAATTTTGGAAAGAAAAAATCAAATGTACTTTACTGGGTTATCAACAAGGAAAATTATCTGACTCTCCACTTCCTTCCGATGTTTTCACTATCCAAGATTTCAACTGGAAAGGCTTGCCTACTACCACCAGCATCGAGTTATTTTTAAATACGCCTTTTGACTATTTGTTTTGCTTGTGCCCCAAACCCGAACAGGGCGTTTACTACGTGCTGCTTCGCAACAAAGCAAAGTTCAGAATTGGTTACTACGACCGTTCACACACCGACTTCTTAGATTTGATGTTCCACTTACCCGAGGGTGCTGGAATTGAAGAATTTCTGGCTTTGGTTGACCGATTTGTATCCATCGAAGAAGTAGAAAAAACCACTCAAGTTGCTCCTGCCAAGACCAAAACCCGAACCGCTAAAGCGCCTACAAACCATAAACCAAAGGCCAAATCAGTGAAAGCAACTACAACTTTGCAGGCAGAGGTCGAACCTGTGGCAACAACTAAGCATACAGAAAAGAAAGTATCAAAAAGAAAGCAAACTAAATCATGGCAAACCAATTTGGTGGAACAGGCGTAGCATTGGTTACACCTTTCAAGGCTGATTTCTCTATCGATTTTGAAGGACTGGGGCGGCTTTTGGAACACACAGCTGCAACCGGAGGAGTTGATTATTGGGTAGTTCAAGGAACAACCGGCGAGTCGGCAACTTTGAGTGCGTCAGAAAAAGCTGAAGTATTGCGATTTGTAGTGCAAAATAACCCCAAAAAAATCCCCATCGTTTACGGAATCGGCGGAAATAATACCACAGGGATTTTAGAAACCTTTAAAAATACCGATTTAAACGGTGTTGATGCCATCTTGTCGGTAAGTCCTTATTACAACAAACCGAGCCAAAATGGCATTTATGAGCATTATAAACTAATTGCTGACCACAGCCCACTGCCTATTATTTTGTACAATGTTCCAGGTAGAACTGCTTCCAATGTGAGTGGTAAAACAACACTTCGTTTGGCTTCTCATCCCAAAATATTGGCTATGAAAGAAGCTTCGGGCGACTTGAACCAGTGCATAGAAATATCCAAAGAAAAACCTGCGGATTTTGCTTTGTTATCGGGCGATGACATGCTTACCATCCCTATCATTTCTTTAGGCGGCGAGGGGGTAATATCTGTATTGGCGAATGCCTTTCCTGTATTATTCTCCGGTATGACCAAAGCGGCTTTGCAAGGCGATTATGCCACTGCCAACAAAAAACTACACGAGTTATTTGCCATCAATCCTTTGATGTATGAAGAAAGCAACCCTGTGGGTGTGAAACAAGCCCTTGCACTTTTGGGTATTTGTTCTCCGGTAGTTCGGCTTCCTCTTTTAGCTGCCTCAGAAGCATTAAAATCTAAGATTGAGCAGGCAATGCCTAAACAAGTTTCGATAGCTTAGTACTTACTTCCAAATTTTAATTCTTAGTCCAAATGATATTGCAAAATATTGTTTGGACTTTTTTTGTTTAGGCCACTTATTGTAAAGGTGTGCAGAGAGAATATTTATTTTTGCTATTTTATAACTTTTCAAATATTTATTTGTTTTTCAACTTTAAAGTGCACAATTTTACTCTGCTTAGATGAAAAACTGTCAATTTATTTTTTAACAATTAATTAACTGTAAAGCGTATGCGAAAAATTAACTTTATTCTGCCGGTTATGCTGGCTGTGTTTTTCGTTAGCTTCCAAACTGTAATCGGGCAAAATATCCGAGGTACGGTAACGGATGAAAACGGTGAAGCACTAACAGGGGCAAGTGTCCTGATACAAGGCACTGCCAAAGGAGCCTTGGTCAATTTGTCAGGGGGGTTTGAAATCAGTGGGGTTGAACCTGGCGAGTATGTCTTGGTGGCATCATTCATCGGGTATAAAACCACCACACAATATGTAACGGTTGTAAGAGGTGTTGACTCTGAAGACGTTAATTTCGTATTGGCATCCGATCTTTTAGATTTAGATGCGGTGGTCGTTACGGGTACTTTCAACCCACAAAGCAAGCTTGAGTCAACTGTGTCAGTTTCGACATTGGATCAAAAACTCATCGACCAACAAGCACCCCGTAGTACAGGTGATTTGATTGACGTTATCCCGGGTTTTTATGTAGAAAGCAATATTGGTGAAGGTGCCAACAACGTATATCCACGTGGTTTGCCAATTGGTACCGGTGGTTTCCGTTATACAGGTTTACGTGAAGATGGTCTTCCTAACTTTGAAATTCAAGACAAAGTATTCTTCAATGCAGATGGTTTTACAAAAGTTGATATCACACTCGACCGCGTAGAAGGTCTTCGTGGGGGTAATGCTGCCATCTACTCTTCTAACACGCCTGCCGGTATTGTAAACTTCATTACCAAAACCGGTGGCCCTGAATTAGCTGGCGAGTTCCGTGTAACCTATGGTACACAAGGAATGTATCGGGTTGATGCTAACGTAGGTGGTCCTTTGACTGCCGACAAGAAATGGCGTTTCAACGTGGGTGGTTTTTATCGTTTTGATCAAGGTTTGAGAAATTATACGCAAGGACCGGCTAACTTAGGGGGGCAAATCAAATTTAACATTACCCGCCTTTTCGACAATGATCGTGGCTACATTCGGTTCTATGGTAAAGTTTTAGAAGATCAGTTTACCGTATGGGGTCAGTTGCCATACCAAAACTTAAACAGTCCTACTGAAATTGGCGGCATTAGTTTGCAGTACGGAAGTTTAATTCCTTCTAACCAAGGAACTATTCAAGTGCCAGATCCATATTTGGCTGGCGCTAATTTCCGATATATTCAAATGAATAACCAAGTAGCGCAAAAATATAGAAATATTGGTTTGGAGTTAGCACGTGATTTAGGCAGTGGTTGGTTTTTAAAACTACAAGCCAGGTATATGACAGGCCAAGGTCAAGCTAATCTTATCCAACAAGTGGCACAACCGGTAGGTTTTGCAGGTTTCCCTGGAGGGCTTACCGCCTTGTTTTCTGGTGTTTTACAACCCGGTGCTGCGGGCATTGGCTTAGCCAATGCGGCAAGGGTTGGTTTTGGTTTGCCTACCATTACAGGACCTTCTCCTATTTTCGACAACGTATTGTTGCGCTATGCCAACCCCGATGTGAATTCAGGTGGTTTGGGTCGTGCTATCAACCCAACTGGAGGTACCGTGTTGTATGATGGGCCTACTTCCGGCTTAGGTGCTGTATTGAATGGTTCAAACATTGGCAATTTCTCGCAGACCAATGGCTTGTTAGCCGGTAATGGTTTGTTGATGCCTACCGGTTTGTTCATTGTGCCTTCCACACACAATAACTTTATCAGTAACTTGCAGATTTCCAAGACATTGGGTGGACACTCACTAACCGGAGGCTTGTATTTCAGTCAGTATAACTCTAATGAAAACTGGAGCTTCAATACTATTTTCACAGAATTGGCAAGCAATCCGCGCTTAGTAGATATGGAAGTTTATTCTTCTGCCGCGCCTACTCAGCGTTTAAGCGTTATTGAAAGTGGTGTACAAGGAGCAAATGGCACCTTCTTTAATTCATACAGTAAAAACTATACAGCAGCTGTATTTATCGGTGATGACTGGAAAATTGGCGAGCGTTTTAACTTGAGCTTAGGCTTCCGCTACGAATTCAACAGAGCTGAAGGTGCTTTGCAAAACTCTACGCCTGCTACGCCTGCGCTACCAAGCCCTGCTTTGGCTGCGTTCAGTTCGGTATTTGCAGGTGGTGGCTTGGATGGCAATCCATTTACTTTGTACGACAACTTATCGCGCCGTCCAAACAATAGCTTCTCTACTTATAACATCGGATACGAAGTGTGGAATGCGACTTTAGGAGCTAATTACCGTATATCAGACAACTCTGCTATATTTGGTAACTTCTCAAGAGGTACTCGTTATTCCAACACCCAGAACTTCATCTCAAACTTAGTACAAACCTTCCCCGGTGTGCCTGATTTGATTAATTTGCGTAACCCTATCGAGCAAATTTTGCAAGCTGAGTTGGGTTATCGCTTGTCATCAAGCAAAGTAGGGGTAACCTTTGCAGTTTTCGGAACAGACTTGACCAATACGCCTGTAACATTGCAAACAGCCAACCCTGTTACCAATGCGATTCAATTACAGGCGCTGACTTTCGATGCACGGGTATATGGTGCTGAGGCCGAAGTAATCTATTCACCGGTGAATCGTCTTCGTTTCTCTGCGGTCATCTCTGCACAAAGAGGTACTTACACGCGTTACGATGCTTATACAGTACCTTTGTTAGATCCTAATACTTTAGCACAAGTAGTTGATCCTTCTACAGGGCCTCAATTCGAAACAGTCAATATTGCGGGTAATACCATCGAGCGTATTCCACCTATTCAAATCGATTTGACTGGAGATTACACCGTCAACGTTGGCAGCAAAGGCAAACTCAATTTCTATGTAAACTGGCGTTACATTGGTCAGCGTGTGGCTAACCGTCGCAATACCTTCAACATTCCTCACTTTAGTGAATTGGGCGCAGGCTTTAGCTATACAAATGGAAACTATACGTTGGCTGTACAAGGAATTAACTTGTTGAACTCTCGCGGTATTACTGAAATCAATACCCGTGTGCAAGATTTCTTCACCAACCAAGTGGTGCAAAATCCGAACCTAATCCAACAAGGGTTATTCTTGCTACCTCGCTCTGCGAATATTAGCTTGACCTACCGATTCTAAAACCCGAGTATTTACTCTTTTATCTTACAAACCTCCAAGTTGATTCTTGGAGGTTTTTTGTATTTTTAGCCTTTGTTTAGCGTAAAGATGCCCCTTCCACCCAAACGACTTACTCCTCAGCAAGCCTACATCAAAGCAGGGCGATTTTGTGCTTATCAGGAGCGGACTCAGCAAGAGGTGAGAGACAAACTATATAGTTATGGATTGTATAGCAATGATGTAGAACAAATATTGACCCGGCTGATTGAAGAAAACTTTGTGAATGAAGAACGCTATGCCAAAACCATCGCCGGTAGCAAATTCAGGCAGAAAAAATGGGGAAGGGTCAAAATCTTGCATCTTTTGAAAAGTAAAAAACTATCGGCTTATTGTATCAAGCAGGCTATGGCCGAGATCGATGACGAGAGTTATTGGAAAACCTTACTGGCTTTGTTAGAAAAGAAGCGCGCTACCATTGATGAAACCCATCCCATATTGATAGATCAAAAATTATTGCGATACGCCGTGCGAAAAGGCTATGAGTCAGATTGGGTGTGGAAAGCCATTAAATATCTGAAAGAAATGGCTTAATGGTTTGAAAACGACTTAAAAAATACAAGTTATCCCAAGGATAATTATTTTTTCAGTTGTAACTTGTAGCCTTCAAGTTGAATTTTTATGAATACAAACACACAAGTTAAATTAGCCAAAAGACCAGTCGGGCTACCTGACGATGCCTGCTGGTCGATCGAAAAAAATCCTATAGATATGCTTCAAGAAGGAGAAGTCTTGGTTCAAACACAATTCATTTCGCTGGATCCAGCTATGCGTGGATGGATGAATGAAGGGAAATCATATATCCGTCCGGTGCAAATTGGTGAAGTAATGCGCGCAGGAACCGCCGGGGTAGTGGTTGAGTCGAAAAATACACACTTTAAACCAGGCGATCCGGTAGTGGGATCTTGGGGGGTACAGTCTTATGCGGTGGTCGATGGGTCGGTTATGCGGCCTGTCCAAAAAGTCGATATCTCGTTTACCGGCTTGCCCACTTATTTAGGTACTTTGGGTATTGCCGGACTGACAGGATATTTTGCTTTTTTAGATGTAGGTAAGCCTAATGCAGGCGAAACAGTGCTTATTTCAGGAGCCGCCGGTGCTGTAGGGATGGTAGTGGGTCAAATTGCCAAAATCAAAGGTTGTAAAGCCATAGGCATTGCTGGCAGCGACGATAAATGCCAGTATGTAGTACAAGAATTAGGTTTTGATGCTTGTATCAATTACAAAACACAAGACATTCGCAAGAGCCTGAAAGAGCTATGCCCTGAGGGGATTGACATTTATTTTGACAACGTAGGGGGGGATATTTTGGACATTGCACTCACGCAAATCCGTAAAAAAGCCCGTATTGTCATTTGCGGAGCTATTTCGCAATACAACGCCACTACAGCTGTAAAAGGACCAGCCAATTATCTTTCTTTGTTAGTCAATAGAGCCAGAATGGAAGGCATGGTGGTGTTCGATTACCAAGATCAATATCCGCAAGGCATAGCCGAAATGTCGAAATGGATGAAAGAAGGTAAGTTGAAAACCAAAGAATACATTGTAGAAGGAGGCATTGAGTCGTTTCCCGCTACGTTGCTGAAGTTATTTACCGGCGAAAATACAGGCAAATTGGTTTTGCAAGTAAATCCCTAACACTACAAGTTTATGTCGAATGGATTTAAAGATCAGGTAGCACTTATTACAGGTGCTGCTTCGGGTATAGGCAGGGCTACGGCGCTGCATTTGGCCAAAGAAGAGGTAAAAATCGTGGTTTCTGACTTAAATGAGCAGGGCGGTTTAGAAACAGTGCAAATGGTAAAAGAAGCCGGTAGCGATGCCGTGTTTATTGCTGCGGATGTTGCCGATGAAAAGTCAGTTCAGCAATTATTTTCAGGCGCTCTTCACCATTTTGGCAAAATTGATATTGGCATCAACAATGCAGGGATAGGAGGGGCTTGGGCGCCTACTGCACAATACAACAAGGCGGAGTTTGATAAGGTAATTGCCATTAATCAAACTGGTGTATTCTTGTGTATGCAGGCCGAAATCAACCAAATGCTCAAACAAGGCAGAGGAGCCATCGTCAATGTTTCTTCTATTGCCGGGCTGCGTGGGCTGCCCAATAGTGTAGCCTATACAGCAAGCAAACACGCAGTCATCGGTATGACCAAGACCTCGGCGCTGGAGTACGCCAAAAGCAACATCCGCATCAATGCAGTTTGTCCTGTATTTACACGTACCCCAATGGTAGAGTCTATGTTTCAGATTGACCCGGCTTATGAAGAAAAGTTAGTCAAAAACATACCGATGCGCCGCTATGGAAATACCGACGACATTGCCCAAGCCATTGTATGGCTTTGCTCGCCGCTCAATAGTTTCTTTACCGGGCAAGCGTTAGCCTTAGATGGAGGTATGACCGCCTGAGGCAATGTTTCGCTACAACAGTTGGTGGCTTAGCTTTGTAGCCTTGGAGGCTCAACAAAGCACATCAAGTTTAAATATGGTTCAAAAAAATAAGCACTAAGTGTGAAACTACTCAGAGGGGTACTCATTACGTTTGCTGTTGTTTTTTTAATGTTTTTCATTTCTGCTCTTACCTTGCCTTATTTATTTAAGTCGCGGATTGTAGCAATGATTGATCGAGAGATACAACAGAATGTAAATGCAAAGATTACCTACAACAAGCAAAAGTTTTCTGTTAACTTCCTGAGTAGTTTCCCTTTATTATCCATCAATTTTGGCGATTATGTAGTGATTGGAAAAGACACTTTTGCCAGCGATACCTTGGCCTATGGACAATCTATCGGTATTTCAATTAGCTACTTAGGGGTG
>DMHB01000154.1 GCA_003449595.1 Microscillaceae bacterium
AGGCATAAAAATCAATGACATTGTCAAGAAAGTTGAAAAATTAGAAAAGTCATTATCTGAAAGCTCTGAACTATTTACACAGGGTAATGCTACCACCTCAGTGGGTTGGCTCGATGTTCAGAAAGCCTTACGCGCTGACGAAGCCGCCGTCGAAATGGTACGTTTCCGTTTATTTCAGCAAGGAGTTTTGAGCGACTCGGTGCTATATGCCGCCCTTTTGGTCAAACCTACTACAAAAAAAACGCCCGAACTGCTGGTGCTGAGCAATGGCAAAAGGATGGAAAAACAATACTTGGCCTACTACCGCAACGTAACGAAGAATCAACGTGAAGATGATTATTCTTACAGTGTTTTTTGGAAACCTATTGAAGAACGCTTAGAAAACTTTACCCAAATTTATTTGTCGCCCGATGGTGTGTATAACCAGGTGAACGTGGAGGCTTTCTTAGTAGAAGGCAATACCTATGTAATCGACAAATACAACGTAATGCTGGTAAGCAACACCAAGGATGTAGCCTTGGCTGCCCAACGAACTGAAAAGATAGCCAAGGGCCAAATGACAGCCCCAGTTATTGAAGACAAAGCCTTGCTGGTGGGCAACCCTGCTTTTTATGAGGCTATGGCAACTGGCAAGTTGGACAAAAAACAACTGCAAGAAAGTATGCGTGGGGGGGCTTATATTGACGAACTACCCGGCACAGCCATAGAAATCAACGAAATAGAAAGGTTGCTCAAGCAAGCTGGTTGGCAAATCCAAAAATTGGAGGAAGTCAATGCTTCAGAAGAAAAACTAAAAACCATTCAAAATCCACGTGTATTCCATATCGCCACCCACGGCTTTTTCTTGTCGAATTCGGAAAAACAAAATGCTACAACTAACAACATAGCACAAAATCCGCTATTGCGCTCCGGATTACTGTTGGAGGGAGCCGGCGATGTGTTGGCCAAAAGCAGTATGAACTTCAATTTAGAACCGGGGGTATTGACTGCCGCCGAAGCAATGAATTTGCAATTGGACAACACCGAGTTAGTCATTTTGAGTGCCTGTGAAACCGGCTTAGGCGATATCCAATTTGGAGAGGGTGTTTTCGGGCTTCAACGCTCATTTTTAGTAGCAGGAGCCAGTTTATTGGTGATGAGTTTGTTCAAGGTTTCAGATGAGGTTACACAGAAATTAATGGTGCAGTTTTACCAAAGATGGCTACAATCAGGCGACAAACGCCAAGCCTTCCGCGAAGCCAAACTGGCCATCAAAACCGAGTTTCCACAACCCCGCTTTTGGGGTGCCTTCAATATGATTGGTTCAGAATAAAGCTTTTCAAAGAAATAACCCTATTTTTTAGCTCTTCCCATCAAGATTTGTTAGTTTAGGCTACAAATCTTGATTTTTTATGTTTCAAACTGAACTGAATCACTTTCTTCAAAGCTTTGAAAGTCAATGGCTTACACTGCTGATGAATGGTATAAGCAACTTAGGCTATGCGCCATTTTATGTATTGATGGTGGTCATACTGGCTTTTGGGGTAGATTTCAAACGGGGATTTTTGCTGTTGCAAGCCATTTTTCTGAGTGCTATTTTGGTCAATACCGCCAAAAATTATTTTCAGTTGCCCCGTCCCTTAGATGTGGATAATTCCCTCCGGTCGATGGGCGAATATTATAACGACCCCAATACGCAATTCAAACGACAGGGTGCTACTCATTTTTGGGCGTTCCCTCCAACAGAAGTGGTGCAATATTACCGTTTGAAAAAGCTTAATTCTTATGGCTTTCCTTCGGGACACGTGGCCGTTACACTCACCTTTTGGCTCAGCATAGGCTTGCTTTTTGGCTACCGTTGGGTATGGTGGGTAGCCGGTTTTATGTCGGTGGCGATGCCTCTGTCGAGGATGTACTTGGGCAAACATTTTTTAGCCGATGTATTAGGCGGGTTGGGCATTGCCTTGGTGGCCAGTATGTTTTTCTATGAAATTTTGCACCGACGGCAACTATTCGATAAATACTTGGCCTGGCAACGCTTCAAAGATCCACAAACCACCCAGTTGCAAGGCTTTTTTGCTTTTTTGTTGATTGTTCCTCTACTCAACTGTTTCAACTTCTTAGGCGATATTGGCCTTTCTTTTCAGTGGTTGGGCACAAATGTAGCCTTTATGTGGGTGGCGTGGTGGGGTTTTCCGGCCAACCAAGCCCTTCTTTGGCAAAGAGCTTTGCGTGTGACAATTGGGTTGGTTGTTTATATCTCGATGGAAGTTTTATTCAGAACCCTTAACACACAGTTAGCTATTACAGCCAATCATTGGGTATGGGTTGAAAAGTTTGTAACCAATTTTATGCTAATCGGTTTAACCATTGTGCTCTGCTTGCAAGCGAAACTCTACCATCCGTCCGTTACAACCAAAGTTTGATTGTTCCACCTTGCAATGAAGTAGATTTTCAACCACCATACCCTTTAAATTGCTTGCTTTATGAATGAACTGGATAAGCTTTTGCAGGAAAAACAAGCTTTAGAAGCTCAATTGTTGAAGCTGAAACAACAACAGAAAATATCGGATGAGGTATTTTTGGCTGCTCCTCGTGGGCTGATTTTCCACACCATCAACCATACCCACGACCTCATTTATTGGGTGGATGAAAATGCCAACATCATCTATGCGAATGGTGCCGTAGAAAGGGCCTTAGGCTATGAGAAAGAAGAAGTGCTTTCGCTGAATTTGTCGCAGATTTCTACCAATTTTTCGCAAGAAGCTTGGCAGCACTTGTGGCAAGTGATTCAAGAAAAAGGAGGCTTGGTGTTCGAGCAAAGACTCATCACCAAACAAAAACAAAAAATACCTTTTGAAGTGGCCGCCAATTTTTTGGTGTTTGAAGGCCGATCGTTTATCTGCGGCATTGTGCGCGATATATCTGAGCGAAAAGCTGCCCTCAAATCGCTTAAAGACAAGGATATGAAGAAGCGAGCCTTGCTCAATGCTGTGCCTGACCTGATTTTTATTATGGATGGCGAAGGCAACTACCACGACTACCGCGGCGGCTGGGGCAATAGTTTTATTCCCGTCGATAAAATCATTGGCTCGAATATCAAAGACTCAGACTTAGAAAAAAGCTTAGTAAATGCCATTCTACACCGCAATAGCCGTGTCATCAAAACCGGCAAAGCCGAAACGTTGAATTATTTTATCCAATTTCAAGATGAAAGAATACGGTATTACGAAGACCGCTGCGTAAAATATGCCCGCAATTTGGTGGTAAGGGTAGTGCGCGAAACCACAGAAATCATTGAATATCAGATCGACTTGCAAAATATGATCAGAACCCTGGAAGAAAGAAACAAGCAATTAGAAAACTACAGCTACCATATTTCCCATACTTTGCGCGCACCTATTACCACCATTATCGGTATTTTACAACTCTACGACAAAGAAGCCCTCAATGTGGATGAGGAAAAAGAGTTTATCCAGATTATAAAAAATCTCGCGCTGCAATTGGATGATATTTCCAAACAACTCAATAATTTGTTGGATACGGATTGAGGAATAAGATATGAATCACTCTCAGATTTAATTCATCTTTTCAAATTGTAGAAATAGGAATTTAAAGATTTATGGCGGCATATAAGACGAAAAAACTTGAATAACACCAATTATTACAATCCCCAACCCCACAAAAAAAGCATAAAAACCCTCAGGATTTCTATGCTTGGCAGAAAGTCAAATAAAGACGTTTTAAAACTCGCCTCGCTCTAAAGCAGCCGCTTTTTCAAAGAGTTGGAGTGCCTTCTCATAAATTTCGTCTTGTTGATTCCAAATAGTATAAAACTCGTCGGTGCCCCAAACACTGCGTGCTATCCACGCTTTGATGTGCTGCTGGATGTATCGCTTGGCACTTTGGTATCTTTTCTCGTCATATTTGATCTTCGCTTTGTCTGCCATTTTCAGCACCTGCGACAAAAGCGCTTCGTCCACTTCGAAATTGGCAATATAAGCCGAGGCTGTCATTTTGCTCAAGTTGGCTTTGTTGTCGTTGTAATAATTGAGTGAAAACTCGCGGATGATGTTTTCATTATACAATTCGTTCAAATAGCTCAGGTTGATTGTGGTATCCAGAGGAATAAATACATCGGGCATAATGCCGCCACCGCCATACACAGTTCGGCCTTTGGCAGTTTTGTACTTGAGTTTTTCGTTTTGCTTGATGCTATCGGCATTGAAAAATTCCCCTTTTTTGTAGCGCTCCAACAGGTCTTTGTCATAGTCTTTGTTAGCATCCTGTGGAGAATAGGGTTTCTGAATAGAACGTCCGCTGGGGGTGTAATAGCGCGAAATGGTCAACCGCAATTCCGAGCCATCAGTCAAAGAAATGGGTGCTTGCACCAAGCCTTTACCAAACGAGCGACGACCTACTATCAAACCACGGTCGTTGTCTTGAATAGCACCGGCTACAATTTCGGATGCCGAAGCGCTGCCTTCGTCAATCAGCACAATGAGTGCACCCTTTTCAAAAAGCCCTGTAATGTAGGCTTTGGCTTCCGAGTCATAGCGGTAGCCTTTGCCATCGGTATATACAATTTTGGGGTTGCCCGGAATCATTTCGTCGGCCATATTGATGGCGCGATCCATGTAGCCACCCGGGTTACCCCGTAGATCTAAAATCAATCGTTGCATCCCTTTTCCATTGAGTTTCAGCATCGCCTCACGGAACTCTTTGTAGGTATTTTCGGCAAAACGGCTTACTTTGATGTAGCCTGTCTTATCGTCGATCATATAACTGGCATCGACCGAATAGCTGGGTATTTTGTCACGGATAATGGTGAAGGAAATGAGCTTTTCAGCATTTCGACGTTTGATGCCGAGTGTTACTTTCGTGCCTTTGGGCCCACGCAGCAGTTTGAAAACACCCAAGTTATCGATACCGATACCTGCCACATTTTTGCCATCTACTTCCACAATTTTATCGCCCGATTGTAGTCCAACTGCTTCAGAAGGCCCTCCCGAAAGGGGCGTAACCACATAAATCGTGTCTTTAAAAATGTTAAATTCTATGCCGATGCCATCAAAACCGCCTTCGAGTTGGGTGTTGGCCAAGGCTACTTTTTTGGCAGGAATATAAGCCGTATGCGGGTCTAACTTTTCAAGCATTTTGTCGATAGAATAATCAATCAAGTCTTCTGTATTGACTGTATCGACATAATCGCGCTCTACATAAGTGAGGATTTCACGAATTTTTTCATAGCCACTTATAACTTTTTTCATATTGGCGCCGCCGCCAAACATAGTGGCTCCGAGCAAAATGCCCGAAATAAGTGCTAATGCAAGAAAAAGAGGCAATCTTACTTGCATTTTTGAATTGTTGATTTGATTTTCCACTTGATAATTAGACTAACAGTAAAAGTAATTGAAAGACACCATTCTTAAAAC
>DMHB01000322.1 GCA_003449595.1 Microscillaceae bacterium
GCTCTTCCGATCAAGGATTTGCTTTCAATGCGTTGACAAGTTATTCAGATCTTGAATTCAGAAAACAAGAATTGTACTATTCCGACCCTTTATACTTATTTGATTACTGCAAAAAGAATTTTGGAAAAAACGTAGCACTTTTGCACGACTATAACCAATATGATTTCACTATTATAGTTAAAAAAAAGTTTGATATTCTGATATAGTTTTACTGGCCTAAAGCCTTAACAATAGAAAAACCACCTAACACCATAAGTTTATGTATATTGTTACCAATATATATATATTCTTCCTTTTACCTAAATTATTTGATTAAATAGCCTCAAAATCAACTAATTAGCTTCTGAATCTATAAAAGTATTAATGGTTTTTAGCACTCCATCTTACAGTATGATAGATTAGTAACAGAAAGCTATCTTGCAAAGAGAAAGGTCAACTTTTTTTGCGGAAGCTCATCGAAAAAGCTTCGTCCACCTTGCGCTGATCCATCCGGATAAACCGATTGGCCAACAAGTTACTAAACATAGCAGCCGCAATAAGGTAAAAAGCTAAGTGATAATTGCCCTTCATTCCTTGAATAAGCAAAAGCCGCTCGCCTTCAAAACTAAAATATACACTGATGCCCAACACCGCAGCCATCAATATAGAGTTGATAAGCCCGATTTGCATTTGCAATAACCTGTTTTGATAGCGGCTTACCGAAAACAAGGCCAACCCTACTACCACACCGGCCAAAATAGCAATGAAAATGGTGGTGTTTTGGCTGATGAGCTGTTCAGATTTATGTAGGGTTAAGTGGGTAGCCGTGAGTTTGGCCACTTCGTTGCCCTGCGGGTTTTGCTTCGACCACAAAGGCAAGAAAATAATCGTTGCCATAGCGCCTGCGACGATTAACAAGAAAAAGGATTGAATGCGCTGAAACATCTTGAAAGTAGGTTTTACCAATAAAGTGGCAAAGCTACACATTGTAGTACATTATCACAAAAAAATTACCTTTTTTAGTCTTGCTAAATTTTAATATCAGTCTGTGGCAACCAAGTTTTGAGTTGTTTCAAAGCTTTCGGAGTCAAGGGGTTATTTTGCAGATCTAAGCGCCGAAGTTGTGTAAGCTGGGCAAAACTGGCGGGTAGCTGTGTGAGTTGGTTTTCAGCTAAATTTAGCTCGACTAAGTTTTTTAGTTGTCCGAAGCTTTCGGGCAACCTTTGCAACTGGTTTTGGCTTATGTTGAGCGTGCGCAAAAATTGCAATTGGCCGATGCTCTGGGGCAGGTATTGCAGTTGGTTGTCGGCGCAGTGAAAAACCATTAGGTTCGACAAGCCCCCAATGTTGTCGGGTAGCTCGGCGATTTGGTTGTAAGAGCAAAAAAGATCGGTCAAATACGACAATTTTCCCAAGCTTTTGGGCAGGTGGGTCAGTTGGTTGGAAGAACTATAAATTTCACGCAAGTATTTCAGTTCTCCGATACTTTCGGGCAAACTACTGAGTGCATTGGTATAACAAAGCAATGTTTCCAGGTTTTCTAACCGATTGAGGCAGCCTGGCAGGGCTGTAATATTTTTATGCGAGCAATCGATTCTGGTAAGTTGGCTTAAGGTGTTGATTTTAAGGCGTTTGGTATAGCACAAGCTTACAAACCGCATCAACTCATCCAGTTCTTGGGGGCTTGCGCCGAAAGCTTGGGTAAACTCGGCCTCGAAAAAATGGATGGACAAGTTGAGGCCGACTTGCGCCAGTCCTTCATCATCGGAAAGCAACATCGGTTTGATATCTTCGAAGGTTTGCATTCGTAGGTTAGGTGTTCAAGTTTTCTACAAATAAACGCGTTCAGAACAAAATATTTGCTAAAAGTTGCTTTTTCGATAGTCAGGTTTGTAATACATACCCACAAAGTCAGCTAATAGGCCTTCCAATAAAAGATTGGCCGCAGCCCAACATTTACCATTAGTAAAGTAAAAGACCATAACAACCCAAAGTATTGGTCTATCGAAATTCAAAATAACTTGATTTCTGCATCAATTTCCGATTGTTTTTACGTTAGCATTTCTAATGGAAGCAGTAGCTCAGCTGGTAGAGCAGCGTAAAAATTTTGCCATTATCTTGCGGGGGTCAAGCAAAATTTACTTCTAACGCCGGAAAAGCCGCGTGTCGTTGGTTCGAATCCAACCTGCTTCCCAAAACTTGGGTCAATTACAACTTACTCCTATTTTCTAAGAAGAATTGAGTTGTATGTTTACCCGGTTTTATCGAAACAGTAGTTTAGTGGTAGAACACCGGGTTTTTAGCTTTAAAATTTCCTGCATAAGGACAATGAAAGCTTACTTCTAAAATTTCCCCCCGGAAGCGGAGGTTCGATTCCTTCCTGTTTCGCCAACTTTAGGCCAAGCTCGGCTTACTTCTTGCCGCAAGGCGCTTCACGCTTAATGAACCCAGCCGAGCCATTGTCTGAGTAAAAACTTTTTTGAACCATACATCTGACAAAAGTATGCAACATCTATGGGCTGTCAGCTTGCGCCAAAGCGCCATTTTTATACCCAATGCTTTGCTCAAGGCAGAGGCTGCCTATGCGCTGAGAGGTACAACAGCTACTTTGGTAGCCAATATGGCTCAATTGGGCTTTGGTGTAGATGAAAACCTGTTGCACCAATTAAACCGTATGCTGCCGCCCGACCAGCTGGAGCTATTGGCCGCTTTGCGCGAAATTAGCGGCGTAAATAAAAATTGGACGCCTTTGGTCAAAGGATGGGATGTGCCTACCGGCGAAACGGTGGTGGATCATATTATGACTTTTTTTGCCAATGTGTTTGGCGCGCGTGGCACTACCCTACCCTGTGGGCATATCATTCCGCCGGGCACCTTCCCACTGGAACGCTACAATGGATGCCCTTTTTGTGGGACACCCTTTGCGCAAGGCAGCCTCGAAAAAATAGGGCAAGGCAGTACGCTCAAACTGCTCCGCCATTGGAGTGAAGCCGATTTAGAATTTTTTTTCACAGATTTGCTTACCTCCAAAACCGCCTTAGATGCTACGCAAATGGATAGTTTGCACATTCTGCTGGCGCACTTCCCACTGCCGGCCTCAGTAGATATTAAAATGAAAGAAACCCTGATGGCAGTGGTCGATGCTTTGCTGGAAAAAGGACAAGCAGCCCAAGTAGAAAGGTTTTTTCAATCACCTACTGATATTTTGCGCTATTTGTGGTACAAACATACCGGTTTTTTACAAATCATCGAACCTCAGGTAGTAATAAGGCGCAAAGCGGCCAACGCACGCCATATTTGGAAATTGGCCGATCGCTCAGAAGAAGCTTACCAAGCAGCCAAACAAGCGCTAAAACTCAAATACAGCCGCAAGCAAAGTGTGGTGGTGGCGCGGTGGTTGAACAACTTGGCTATGCCCGCCGAGCAAATTTGCGAAACGATGCACCCTAAGCGCAATATCTGGGTGCGCTTTATTCGAGCTTTGCGTTTGGCCGAATATGCAAAAAGATCGGGTTTCGATAAGCTAAAAGAAGTGCTCGATTTGTTTTACCGCCGCGACTATCCTGTATGGCAAGGGCGGCTCAGCGAGGTGCGTCTGCGGTTAGATGAAGCCCAAACCCTATCTTTGCTCAAGCAGCGCCCGGGTTTGTTTGCCCGCTCATTGTTCGCCCAGATGCTGTGGTTTGGGCCTGACAACGTGGTGAAAGCCTTTGCCGAAATCATAGATAAAGTACCTGCGCGGTTGGTTTTTACTCTGCAAATGTATGCCCGTAATTATTTCAACCCGGCGCAAATGCGTAGTGTGAAACCCTTGGGAGGTAAACAAAAGCACATACCTGCCAATCCTTTGCTCAAGTTGTACTCGCCCGAACAATGCCAAGCGATGCAAGCGGCTGTGGCCGAACTTTGTGTGTTGGCCATTGAGCGGCGTTTTGCAGCCATCCCTACCGACAAAAAAACGATGTATATCGACCCGCAATTATACAAAATGCCCTTGGCCATTGGCGACCGCAGCGAGCAAGTTCAAGACCGGCCTGTGGCTTTGATGGGTACTCGTTTTGCCGTCGAAGGCAACACCGTCCGGCTATTTATGCAATGGGGCGAAGGGCTTCCGGCGCAGCACCTCGATATGGATTTGAGTTGCCACATTGCCTACGACAAAACCAGCGACATTTGCTCTTATTCTAAACTTACTGCCGTCGGTTGCCAACACAGTGGCGACATTCGCCAAATTCCTGAAATGGTAGGCACTGCCGAATACATAGAAATTGATTTGCCTACCCTCGAAAAGGCAGGTGCGCGCTATGTTACCTTTACTTGCAATGCCTATAGCCGAGGCGAAATTACACCCAATATGGTGCTGGGTTGGATGAGTAGCCAACACCCAATGCACATTTCCGAAACAACCGGCGTGGCCTACGACCCCTCTTGCGTACAACAGCAAATACGCATCACCCAAGGGCTACACAAAGGACTGGTGTTTGGGGTGCTCGAAGTGGCTACCCGTGAGGTGATATGGTTAGAGATGAGCTATGGCGGACAAGTGGTGCAAGGACTGAGTTTTGAAGGCGTCAAAGCCCTTTTGGCCAAACTATCGAGCAAGATCAATATTGGCTATTTGTTAGGCATCAAAGCCAAAGCACAAAACCTGACTTTGGTCGATGACCCTACCCAAGCCGACGAGGTATATACCGTAGATTGGGCTATCAATTCGGCGGCTGTTACAAAACTATTGGTAGATTAAGTGCGTGTTTTTGATTCGATGCATGTTGAGTGGTATAACGTGTAAGAAAGTAAACAAGTCTTTTTATTATCTGAGCGGCCTCCTTCAGTCATTGCGAGTTTGATTCGCAATCTCTCAAATTGATATTTTTGTATTTCATCTGTAGCGCGGCACTTTTTTCTACTGATTCCCCCTTTGCCCATCGGTTGCAACCGGTGGTAATTCAGAAAAAAAAGGAACTGTTTAGTAATT
>DMHB01000190.1:0-676 GCA_003449595.1 Microscillaceae bacterium
CTCCCGCAAGAGCAGCTGTCGCAAACTTTGTTCACATTGAGGAATCTTATCTAATTGGTAATGCAGTACTTCACGGATTACAAATTTTACAGAAGCATCATCGCTTATATTTTGAGCACACGCAGGTAAATGAATGAGCAAAGAGCCAACTATAATACCAAGAGTAGTGATAAATTTGTTCATTATTTTGGTGTTTGTTTACTCAATAAACAAATATACGTGTTTTATTTAGCAAATCCAAATAAATTGAGCAAAAATTGTTACTTTTTTTAACATTGCTTTCTGTTGTTTGTCTATGCCTCTGTTTTGTTGGCCTTGTGCAAAGAATCGGTAAAAAATTAGCGATATTGCAGCCATAAACGCAGCAAATTTTGGTTACGAAAGAAGAAAATATCCGATTGATTTTTGGGCTGAAAATCCGCCAATTGCGCATTGACCAACACCTTTCGCAGGCTGAAGTGGCTCAAAAGGCAGGTATTTCGGTGTCGTACCTCAATGAAATCGAGAAAGGCAAGAAATACCCCAAAGCCAATAAAATTGCTGCTTTGGCCACTGCCCTACAGGTTTCTTACGATTGGTTGGTTTCCTTACAACTCAATCAAAAGTTGGCTCCCTTGGCCGAAATCATCAATTCTGATATTTTGGCAAGCCTCCCACTCGAAATGTTTGGCATTGA
>DMHB01000190.1:1083-6866 GCA_003449595.1 Microscillaceae bacterium
ATCGAAATTGCCCGCGACTATGATATGAGTGTCGAGCGGTTTTATTTTTCGGTGCTTCGGTCGTACCAAGAAATGCACGAAAACTATTTCGATGAAATCGAATCGGCTGCTATTCAATGCAGGCGGCAGTTTTTTGGGCAACAAAGCCTCATTACCCCCGGCGATATTGAGTTGATTCTATCTGACAAATTGGGCTACCAAATCGATAACCAAACGATGCAGCAGTTTGAATCGCTCAAAAGCCTCAGGTCGGTTTTTGTGCCCGGGCAAGTACCGCGATTGTTGCTCAACCCCACACTCAACGAAGGCCAACGCTCGTTTGCTTTGGCGCGCGAGTTAGGCTATGCTTGGATGCAAATTACCGATCGGGCTAATACTTTTGCGTGGATTAAACTTGAGTCGTTCGAGCAACTCCTCAACAATTTCAAAGCCTCTTATTTTGCCTCGGCGTTGCTTATTCCTCGTGATCCGCTGGTGGCTCAAATGCAACAGTTTTTCCAACTTACCAAGTGGAACGAACAAGCTTTTTTGGCGATAATGCAACAATATGGTGCTTCGCCCGAAATGTTTTTATACCGACTGACCAATATTGCCCCACGCTTTTTGGGGATGCCCAACCTGTTTTTCTTACGATTTCACCACCAAAGAGGCACTTCGCGGTTTTTGCTCAACAAAGAACTACACTTAGCCGGTTTGCACAACCCGCATAGTTCGATGGTCAAAGACAATTATTGCCGTCGGTGGGTGGCTATCCACGCTTTACAAGACTTGGAAAAATTGCAAGCCCAAGTAGGTGCTGCCACGCAGCCTATGTTGTGCAAAGTGCAGCGGTCGCAATATTTCGACTCGCAAAACGAATATTTCTGTATTTCTTTGGCCGGAGGCATTTACCCCACACCACGCACCAACCGCAGCGTTACGATTGGCCTTTTGATGAATGATTCTTTTCGGAAATCGGTCAAATTTTGGGACGACCCGGCCATTTCTGTCAAACAAGTGGGGGTGGCTTGCGAACGTTGCGCTGCTGAAAACTGCCAAGAGCGCGTTGCAGAGCCGGTTGTTTTGCTCGAAAAGCAGAAAAGCCAACAAATGCAGGATGCCCTCAGCCGGTTGACCCAAACAGAACAGCCCGGTTGACCTCACTAAACCACGTGGCCATACAAATCAAATTCGGTGGCTTCGGTGATGTGTACCCGCGCAAAACTTCCCAAGGCAATGTATTGATTTTCAGCTGAAACCAACACTTCATTGTCCACCTCTGGCGAGTCGTACTCGGTGCGGCCTACAAAATAGCCTCCCTCTTTGCGGTCAAACAATACCTTGAAAGTTTTCCCGATTTTAGTCTGGTTCAATTCAGCAGAAATGCCCTCTTGCAACTCCATAATTTCGTCGGCACGGGCTTGTTTTACTTCCTCGGGCACATCGTCTTCCATCGTAAAAGAATGGGTTTGGTCTTCGTGCGAGTAAGTAAAGATACCCAGCCGGTCGAAGCGCATTTTCTCCACGAAAGTGTACATTTCTTCAAAATCTTGCTCGGTTTCTTGGGGGTGCCCGGCAATGAGTGTGGTGCGGAGTGCCAGTTCAGGCATTTTTTGACGGATGGTGTCAATCAAAATTTCGGTTTTTTCGCGGGTAATGCCTCGGCGCATCAATTGCAATATTTTGGTAGAACCGTGTTGCAAAGGCATATCCAAGTATTTGCAAATATTGGGATATTGCGCCATTACCTCTAAAATATCCAAAGGAAAACCAGCCGGATACGCATACTGAAGTCTGATCCATTCGATGCCTTCTACTTCGGCCAACCGAGCCATTAGTTCGGATAAATTTCTTTTCTTATACAAGTCCAACCCATAGTAAGTCAGATCTTGGGCTATTAGAATGAGTTCTTTGGTGCCGTGCTTGGCCAAATTTTGAGCTTGTAGTACCAATTGCTCCATAGGTGCCGAAACGTGCTTGCCCCGCATAATGGGAATGGCACAAAACGAGCAAGGACGGTCGCAACCTTCGGCTATTTTGAGGTAGGCATAATGCTGCGGAGTAGTAAGCAGGCGCTCGCCTACCAACTCGTGTTTGTAGTCGGCTTTGAATTTTTTAAGCAATTTGGGCAAATCCCTTGTGCCAAAATAAACATCTACTTCAGGAATTTCGCGGGCCAAATCATCTTTGTATCGCTCTGACAAACAGCCGGTTACATATACTTTATCGACCAAGCCCTCGGTTTTGGCTTGGGCATATTTTAAAATTGTATCGATCGACTCTTGTTTGGCATTTTCTATAAATCCGCAAGTATTGATGATAATGATGTTGGCATTGGCCGCTGCTTGTTCGTGGTGGGCATCAATTTGGTTGCCCCGAAGCTGGGTAAGTATGTTTTCAGAATCGACGGTATTTTTCGAGCAACCCAAGGTTACGATGTTTACTTTGTCGGGCTTGCGGGTTTTTGTTTTCATAGACTTCTTAAAAATTCGGCAAAAATTGGATGGCAACTGGGCTACGAAATTAAGAATAAGTTGAGGTTTTATCGCATCCCTTGGCAAAACATCCCGTCGTAAAATCGGTTTTATACACGGAAAAAGTTTATTTTTGCTTATACGAAAACATACATCCCTTGTCGAATCAACCTACATACTTAGCCGAAATAGCCTTGAGTTTAATCGAGGGCGTTGGAGGCGCTACAGGCCGGCAGTTGATTAGTTATGGACAGAGCGCCGAGGCCGTTTTTCAGATGCCGGTAGCCAAATTGCTCAAAATACCTCAAATTGGAGAAGTATTAGCCAACCGCATCAGTCAAGCGGAAGCCAAAGTATGGGTCGAAGCCGAAAAACAGGTGGCTTGGGCCGAAAAGTTGGGGGTGCAATGTATTCCCTACTTTGACGAGCGCTACCCGGCTATGCTCAAACAAGCGCCCGATGCGCCGTTGATTCTCTACCAAATGGGGGCATCTGCTTGGCAGCGACCCCGCACCATTGCCATAGTGGGCACGCGGCAAGCCACCAACTATGGAAAAGACTTTGTAGCCTCTTTCATCCGCGATTTGATGCCCTACCAACCAGTGGTGGTAAGTGGGTTGGCCTATGGCATCGACATAGCAGCCCACCGGGCTTGCTTGGCGCACCAAATTACCACAGTAGCTGTATTGGCTAATGGGTTAGACAAAGTATATCCGCCACAGCACCACGCCACCGCCCAGCAAATTGTGCAACAACATGGGGCGCTGCTCAGCGAAAGCCCCTTAGGCACCAAACCCGATGCAGCCCGATTTCCGGCGCGCAACCGCATCATTGCAGGCTTGGTCGAGGCGGTGGTGGTGGTCGAGGCCAAACCCGAAGGGGGGGCCATCATTACCGCCGAAATTGCCAATAGCTACGACCGCGAGGTATTTGCCCTGCCGGGGAGCATCCACCAAGAAACGTCTGCCGGATGCAACCACCTGATTAAAACCCATCAGGCGCGTTTGCTGACCGATGTGCGCGATTTGGTTTATATCTTGAATTGGGATAAGCCGGTAGCTCCTCAAAATACCCAAGCCACGTTGGCTTTCGACCTCGACACTTTGGGCGAAGCCGAACAGCAAGTAGTCAAGCATTTGGCCAAACAACCACAGCAAATCATTTTATTGGACGATTTGAGCTGGGCTTTGCAAATGCCTACAGCCGCACTCAGTGCGCTATTGCTGCAATTAGAACTCCAAGGCTGGGTCAAAACCTTGCCCGGTAAACAATATGCGTTGGTGCCCCGTGCCCCACGTTTGGTATAACCTTTAGGCTCACGACCCGCTTTGCTCGACTACTACCACATATTAGGATTAGACAGAGGCGCAGGTAGGCAACAAATCAGGGATGCCTACAAGCGGCTGGCGTTTCAGTTTCACCCCGACCGCAACCCGGACAACCCCGAGGCGGAAGAAAAATTTAAGCTCATTGCCCAAGCATACGAGGTACTGTCTGACGATGTAAAAAAAATCAATTATGATTTGGGTATTTACCGCGAAACACCCTACCCTTCCGAAATATTGCGGGCTATTCTTAGGCGGTATGCCGAAGCCGGAGAACCTATCCCTGAACGGGATAGTGGATTATCAGAAAATGCCCGACGGTGGACAGTAGCCTTGAGCGTCGTTTTTTTTACAGGATTCGTCATTTTTGCTATCTATTTCCAAGGGTTTATGAATACCTACACGGCGCGCAACTATTTGACCGAAGCCAAAAACTACCACCAACAAGGCAACCACGCGTATGCTGTCTTGATGCTTCGGAAAGCCTTTGAGTTTGACTATAAACTACCCGAAGCCTACTTTTTTAGCGCTGAGTTAGATTTAGAACTTGAGCAAGATTATGAAAGTGCGATTGAAAATCTGACTAAAGGGATAAGTTTCAGCCGACAAGCCCCCAAAGAGGTTTTCTTTACCCGAGGATATTGTTACTATCAAATTTATCAGTACAAAGAAGCCCTCGAAGACTTCAATACTTGCTTAAAACTTGATTCAAAACAAGGGAATGTGTATTTTTATATGGCCATTGTGTATTTGGCGCTTAAAGAGGAGAATAGCATTCAAAAAGCTTGTGCTGCACTGACACAAGCCGGGCGTTTTGGGGTGAAGGATGCTTTTAGTTATAAAGAGTTGTATTGTCGATAAATAATAACATACTGTCGCCTACGTTCTTATTTGTTAGGTTAACAGTAATCAATCTGAAAACCAGAGAAGAACTTTCACCGTAAGGCTAAAGATGTGGAGATTGGAACGGCTTTCGTAGCATAGGCAGCCTATCTGCCAAAATGGATTAAAAATCTAAATGGATTGAGAAAATGTAGTGGCTTGATCTTAAAATAGTAATTGTATATGAAGATGATGGTAAATATTTTGCCCCGGCAACAACGCCTTTTGCAATTCTCGCTTTGGGCTTTGCTTTCGTTTTTCCCCTACATAGCTGTGTTGGGGCAACACCAAGCGCCTATTTTGTTCGACTTGAGTGATGCACCTACGCAGCCCTCCAGCGAACCCAAAGGACTGCGAGCCATCAATGGTATTTTGTACTCTCAAGCCTTTCGCGGAGGCGGCTCAGACCCAGATCCTTATCGTACTGGGACTGAGTTATTCTTCAATACAGATAATCCAGCCCAGATTTTCCGCCCCGGCTCCGGTTCAGGGCCTTTTCCACCGAATGTTTTTTCTTTTTTGGACATCCGCCCCGGGGCAGATGATTCAAACCCTACCGAATTTACAAGTTTTGGGGGACGAAACTATTTCTTTGCCAACCCTTGTATTGGTCCATCTTGTTATGGCCAAGTATTGTTTTCTACCAATGGGTCTTCAGTAGATGTTGTACGGATCATCAACCCTACTCCCGGTTCGGTATCAGGAGGGAAAAACTTAACCCGCGTGGGTAGTTTTCTTTGTTTTGCAGCCAGTGGTGGGGCTGCCGGCGAAGAACTGTGGCGAAGCGACGGTACGACAGTAGGTACGCAGTTAGTCTTAGATTTGAATACCAACTTTGTACCACCGGCGAATACGCTCGACTCCTACCCTCGCGATCTAACAGCAGTAGGTAGTCGGCTTTTTTTTACTGCCAACGATGGCACTACTGCCAGCAGCCGTCAGTTGTGGGTATATGATCCTACAGCTGGGACTTCGCCCGGGGTAAATCCACGAAGAGTTACTACCGGCCTTACCTTCTTAGACATACAAGGCAGTTCCAATAACCTGATTGCCAAAGATGGGCTTTGCTTTTTCTTAGCCGATCCGGGGGGCGGGGTAGCTCTTTTTAGTACGGATGGAACCC
>DMHB01000189.1 GCA_003449595.1 Microscillaceae bacterium
GGCAGGGTAAATGATGGCTAATTTTTTGATGCCGGCCCTCGACCACCTTGGATAGACGTTTTCAGCAATCCAATTTTGCCACTCAGGCGGAAACACAATGGTTTGTTTGTAGCTGTCTTGTATGATGCTCAATGGTTTGAAATCATCAGCCAATTCAAAGGAAAGTAAAAACGCATCTCGCATTTCCCTTTCGGTCATTTCGGAGGTGTCGGCAAGTACAGTAACGTGCAGCCTCCTTTCCGTCTCTTCCCATTCGATTTGATAGAGGCGGTCGCGGTGAAGTAATTGTAAGCCCATTGTTTTGGTTGTTTGGTTGGTCAAAAGTACTCATTTAGCCTTAATTTTTTGTCATTAAACTGATTTAATAATTTTATTGAAAAAACTTTCATAATAACAAAATTTAATCCACTTTTTCTACTACAATAAGTTAATCTAAACAAAACGTGCTCGTCAACTCAGAATCAATGGATTGGTCTTATTTGCAAAAGATTCAGCAAACCAAAAAGCAGTAGTAAATAAGGAATCAAAAGGAGGCAGCTCAAGGCAATCTGGGCGATAAGGATTGCCGGAAAAGGGTTTACTCGTTTTGTATCGACTGGAACAAATTGCAGAAAAACATAAAGTATCAAAGGGCTGTAAATCAAAAAAGTTGGTAAAAATAAAATAGGGGCAAAGTTGTAATAGCTCCCTTCAATTACAATTGATAAGAGATATATTATAAAAATGCTAACCGAAAGACCCAGTGCAAATGTTATCCCCTTGCGATCTATCCTACCTGCTTGATACAATTTTTTAGTTGAACTAATTGAAAGAAAAGCTATAAAAATAATCGGTAAGAAAAATATAGCGATGACAAGTCCCATTTTTTGAATTTTACCAGTTTAAAACAAGTCTAAAATACTCAGTTTTAAGACAAATACAATGTTTGAGATTTCTCTTATTACGGCTTTTATAGAAAAATTCTTGGTGAATTTACCAACTAATCTACTACAATTTTACGGCCTTTTGGCGACTGTTTTTCTCCCAAGCTTCGATGGCTTCCTTGCAACGCTGAGGGTTGGCTTCGGCAGCAAAACAAACGCGTTGGCTGTCTTCGGCTACCAGCAGCGAGGTGCCTGCCTGGGCGTGTGTATCAAGGATGGTGTCGCCTTCTTGGCTGAACGCATTGACCAAATACTCGATAAATTCGTAAGGTTTGCCGCCTTGTTGTTCGAGCAGAGCAATGTTTTTTTGTCCGGCTTTGAACTCAATGCGCCAGTGGTCTTTGGTGCGGTGCGATAGGTTTTTGTCACGGCCAAAAAGTGCGGTGTAAATCCAAGTGCTCTGGTCAGGCTTATCTTTGGCTGCCAACCAGCACGCCATCGACCAGCGGTAGGGCAACTGAATGGCTTGCAAATAGCGATGTATTTCGTGCAGGGCAGGGGTGAGGGCTACTACTGAGGCTTGCTCCGATAGCCAGTCCAAAGCCCACTCTACGGGGGCGGCATCGCCTTCGGGCAGGGCTGGTTGGTAAGGCGGATTGACAAAGGCAAAGGCTATTTTTTCGGGTAGTTTGGCGCGGAAGGCAGGGTCGGCGGCCTCGCCACAATACAACCAATGGTTGCCCAGCTGCCACCATTCGCCCAAGCGAACCTGGCGCATTTCGCGGGCAATGCGTTCGTGTTCTTGGCGTTCTTCGGCGTTTTTCTTATCTCTGAAATAAGTCGCAGTGCGTTCGGCTTCTTCGCGGGTGCTGTTGCGCTTCATTTCGAGCGCATCTTTGTAGCATTCCATCACGGCAGCCTTGTCGAGGTTTTTGAGTTCTTTGAGGCTGCTCATAAACCACGCCTTAAGGTTGAGTTCTTCTTCGGTGATTTCGTCTTGCAGCACATTGTATTCATAGAGGCTAAGGTGTTCGTCTAAGTTGTCGTAGTTGGTTTTTACAGTATGTAACAGTTCTTTGTACTGCTCAGCGCGTGAGCGGTCGCCTGGGTTTTGCAGGGCATATTGGGCTACCTCTTGGCGCAGGGCTTTCAGGTCGAACAAGTCTTGCACAGCCATACTGTCGGTTTTGATGTCGCGCGAGGCTTGCACCATTTCGGCTATTTGGGTTTTCGACAGGTCTTTGTCCAAGATAAGCTGGTGCAGCCATAGCCAGTCTTCTTGCGGACTGCGGTAGAGTTCTTCGAGTTTATATACCTCGTCCAATTTCGTAGCGGTTTGGTCGAGCTGTTGGCCCAGGTATTGAAACACCTCAGCAGCGTTGATGTAGCGGCGGATGGTGGTTTCGCTGAGGCCAAGGCGTTGGGCGTAGGCTGTTGTAGTGTAGGCTTTTTTGCCTTCGTTTTGGATTACTTTCAAGGCATTGAGGCCAATTTCGAGGGGCGAGTTTTCGCTTTGCGTATTGCCCAAGATGAGCTGGATAAGGGCTTCGGTATCGTCTAACTGGCGCACTACGCAGGGCAACTCGCTGAATCCCAACTCTTTGGAAGCCCAGTAGCGGTGTTCGCCTTCAATCAGCTGGTAGCCTTGCTGCCAAGGGCGCACCACCAAGGGGTGCGAAGCATCGAAACCGTCTTGGGTGATGAGTATTTTGAGTTGTTCTATTTTTTCTTGGTTAGCACCCAGCGGGCGGTTGTCGGGGTGGGTGCTGATTTGCGCCAAGGGCAGCATCACGATTTCGGCTTGGATAATGCGGAGCGTTGGGGTGCTGTGCGGTTCTGTGTTCATTTGTTGGGTAGCTTTTGTCTCAGGCTACAAATATAAAGAAAAAACAGAAAACCGTAATAATTTGAGCAAATGTTTAAAAATTTGGCTTAAATGATTTAATTTTGAGAAACGAATATTTGTACTTAATTATTTATATGATTTATTATGTTAAGTTTTGAAATTATTTTAAAACCAATAGATCGGAAGAGCACAC
>DMHB01000221.1 GCA_003449595.1 Microscillaceae bacterium
CGCTTCCAAAGTTAGAAGCTCTTTTGTCTTAATGTTTAAACATCGGATAGCAAAAAGATATGCAAAAGATAATAGTGAGAAAGCCCGTTGTAACTGAAAAATCAACGCGTGATAACGAAAAAGGCAAATATGTATTCGTAGTTGCTAAAAACGCCAACAAATTGCAAATCAAAGAAGCAATCGAGCAAATGTATGGCGTTACCGTGGAATCTGTTAATACAATGGTTTATAATGGAAAGCCTAAAACACGCTACACCAAGTCGAAAGTAATTAGTGGAAGAACTAAAACCTTCAAAAAAGCAGTAATTACTGTTGCTGATGGTGATTACATCGATTTTTATAGCAATGTTTAAGCCCACTTTTTATTCATAACGATTTAAAGCACTCAATATAATGGCAGTAAAGAAATTAAAGCCAACCACCCCAGGGCAGCGATTTAGAATCGCACCGACCTTTGAAGAGATTACCAAAGGTAAGCCCGAAAAGTCATTGTTGGCACCTATCAAGCGATCCGGTGGCCGAAACCATTCGGGTAAAATGACGATGCGTTACATCGGTGGCGGTCATAAAAAATTCTATCGCATCATCGATTTCAAGCGCAATAAACACAATATCCCCGCTGTAGTAAAGTCTATCGAATATGATCCAATTCGTACTGCACGCATTGCTTTGGTTTTTTATGTAGACGGTGAAAAGCGCTATATTTTAGCCCCTCAAGGCTTGCAGATAGGCCAGACCATCATTGCAGGTTCAGGTGTTCCTCCTGAAGTAGGCAATGCACTTCCTCTTTCGGATATTCCTTTAGGTAGCATCATTCACAACATTGAAATCAGACCTGGCGCAGGCGGTGCTTTGGTACGCAGTGCAGGTACTTATGCACAACTATTGGCACGAGAAGGCAAATATGCCAACATCAAAATGCCTTCTGGCGAGTCTCGATTGATTCTTCAATCCTGTATGGCTACCATTGGCGCAGTATCAAACCCTGATCACTTCAATTTGAGTGTGGGCAAAGCCGGAAGAAAGCGCTGGTTAGGTATTCGCCCACGTGTGCGTGGGGTTGCAATGAACCCTGTAGATCACCCTATGGGTGGTGGTGAAGGAAAGGCTTCAGGTGGTCATCCTCGTTCTCGTAAGGGATTATATGCCAAAGGCAAGAAAACACGTGATAAAAACAAGTATTCAAATAAATTGATCAAGAATAAGAGAAAATAATGGCTCGTTCACTCAAAAAAGGTCCGTACATACAGCATCATTTGGCTAAAAGGGTAGAGCAAATGAATGAAGCTGGTAAGAAAAGTGTCATCAAAACTTGGTCAAGACGCTCTATGATTTCCCCAGATTTTGTGGGTTTAACTTTTGCAGTACATAACGGCAATAAATTTATTCCTGTTTATGTAACTGAAAATATGGTGGGGCATCGACTTGGTGAATTTGCTCCAACGCGCAATTTCAGAGGACACGTAGCTAAAAAAGATAAGAAGAAGAAATAAAAGCTAACGATGGAAACACAAGAAAAAACGAAGCAGAAAAGATCCGTGCGCATTCGTGAGCAAAAAAATGCCCTCAAAGCACACAAAGAACAAAATGCCGGTAAATTGGGCGAGGTAAAATCCTCCCTAAACAACATACCTACCTCTCCCCGTAAGATGAGATTGGTTGCTGATATGGTTCGTGGTGTCCAAGTGGACAAGGCACTGAATATTTTAAAATTCTCGACCAAGGCTGCTTCTAAAACTTTAGAAAAGTTGCTGCTTTCTGCCATTGCTAACTGGCAACAAGCAAATGAAGATGTAAAGTTAGAAGAAGCAAATCTTTATATCAAGCAGATTTCTGTCAACGAAGGTAGAATGTTGAAGCGCTTGCGTCCTGCCCCTCAGGGTCGTGGTTATCGTGTTAGAAAGCGCTCTAATCACGTAACTATTTTATTAGATAGTGCTTCAGCTTCATAAACCACTTTAAGATAAAGACATAAATATTATGGGACAAAAAGTTAATCCAAACGGCCTTCGATTAGGTATCATCCGTAAGTGGGATTCAAATTGGTACGGAGGTAAAGACTTTTCCGAAAAGTTAGTTGAAGACGAACGAATTAGAAAATATATTCACGCACGCATTCCCAAAGGTGGGATTTCAAAGATCGTCATCGAGCGTACTCTGAAACGCGTCATCTTGACAATTCACACTGCACGTCCAGGGGTGGTGATTGGTCGTCAAGGCGGTGAAGTTGATAAAATTAAAGAAGAAATTAAGAAACTTACCAGCAAAGATGTTCAGATCAACATCTTTGAGATTAAGCGACCTGAGTTAGATGCTAAATTGGTAGGGGATGCCATTGCTCAGCAAATTGAGGCACGTATTTCTTATCGTCGTGCAATGAAGCAGGCCATAGGAGCTGCCATCAGGGTTGGTGCTCAAGGTATTAAAGTTAAAATTTCTGGCCGTTTGGGAGGTGCTGAGATGGCACGCACCGAGCAGTACAAAGAAGGTAGAATTCCTTTGCACACCTTAAGGGCTGATATTGATTATGCGGTTTCTGAAGCCTTGACTACATATGGTAAAATAGGTATAAAGGTGTGGGTATTTAGAAGAGAGTTATACGGCAAGCAAGACTTATCGGCTAATGTATCGACCGCTGAAGTACCTGAAAAGTCAAACAATAACGCACGCAGGAACAAACAACCTCGCAACAATGGCAACACCGGTGAAGGTGACAACAAAGGTCAGGGCGGTGGTGCACGACGTAAAAGAAAAAACTGATAATGAAACTTTAATAATTAGGTAAAAAGATGTTACAGCCTAAAAAGACAAAATATAGAAAGCAGCAAAAAGGACGTGTGCGAGGTATTGCCACACGCGGCCACCAAGTAAGCTTCGGCTCTTTTGGTCTTAAATCGTTGGAGCCCGGTTGGATTACTTCAAGGCAAATTGAAGCTGCACGTATTGCCCTCAGCAGAACTATGAAAAGAGAAGGCAAGGTATGGATTCGTATCTTCCCCGATAAGCCCATAACAAAAAAGCCGGCAGAAGTAAGGATGGGTAAAGGGAAAGGTGCTCCTGAATATTGGGTGGCTACTATCAGACCCGGAACCATCTTGTTCGAAATCGACGGCGTGAGCCGCGAAGTTGCTATGCAAGCTATGTATTTAGCTGCTCAAAAAATGCCTGTTAAAACAAAGATATCTGTACGTAGAGATTATATCGGTTAATAAGACATGAAAAACGACGAAATTCGTGCATTAAGCACCGAGGAACTTGCTGTAAAAGTTGCTCAGGAAAAAGAATTACTTCAAAAATTGAAGTTTGCCCACGCAGTATCTGCTATTGAAAACCCTATGCGTTTGAAGTATGCAAAGCGCCATGTTGCTCGTCTTCTGACCGAACTTTCAAAGAGAAATAAACAATAAAGTAGAATATACTTATGACTGAAGAACTTAAGCGTAATGCACGCAAAGAAAAAGTTGGCAAGGTAGTAAGCAATAAAATGAATAAGTCAATTACCGTTGCCGTCGAGCGTCGTGTCAAGCATCCTATCTATGGTAAGTTTGTTACAAAAACTAAGAAGTTTATGGCACACGATGAGCAGGAACAAGCCAATATCGGCGACACCGTTCGACTAATGGAATGCCGTCCTATGAGTAAATTGAAAAGATGGCGCTTGGTAGAAATTATTGAAAGAGCGAAATAATCATGATTCAACAAGAAACAAGACTCGTCGTAGCTGACAATAGTGGTGCTAAAGAGGTACTTTGTATCAGAGTATTGGGTGGCACCGGAAAAAAATACGCTTCTGTTGGCGACAAAATTGTCGTTTCAGTAAAGTCAGCCATTCCTTCAAGTAACGTTAAAAAAGGAATTGTATCGAAAGCTGTAGTAGTTAGGACAAAAAAAGAGGTTCGCAGAAGTGATGGATCTTACATTCGTTTCGAGGACAACGCAGCTGTGTTATTGAATAATAACGATGAACCACGCGGCACACGTATCTTTGGGCCTGTAGCGCGTGAGTTAAGAGAAAAGCAATTCATGAAAATTATTTCATTAGCTCCTGAAGTATTGTAATTATGGAAAGGAAATATAACAAACAACCCAAACTGCATATCAAAAAGGGTGATAAAGTACGTGTGATTGCAGGCAACGAGAAAGGTCGTGAAGGGATGATCACCAAAGTTGTCATTGAAAAGCAAAGAGCAATTGTAGAAGGACTTAATAAAGTAACGAAGCATATTAAGCCTAATGCTCAAAATAACCTGGGGGGGATCGAAGAAATTGAAGCTTCTATTCACATCAGTAATTTGATGGTGATTGATCCGGCCACTGGCCAGCCTCGCAGAACAGGCAAAAAAAGAAATGCACAAGGTAAGCTTGAGCGTTATTTTAAACAACATACTTCTGTAAAGAAATAAGCACAAGGAACAATGGCTACTCCAAGACTGAAAGTAAAATATCAAAAAGAAGTTGTACAGGCATTAAAAACTAAATTCCAATACAAGTCTATTATGCAGGTTCCAAAAATCAGCAAAATAGTCATCAACAAAGGGATTGGAATGGCTGTAGCAGATAAGAAAATGGTAGATGTAGGTGTTGAAGAACTTACAATGATTACAGGCCAGAAAGCCGTAGCTACTATCGCTAAACAATCTATTTCAAACTTCAAATTGCGCGAATTTATGCCTATTGGTGCTAAAGTTACTTTGCGTGGTGATCGTATGTTTGAATTTTTAGATAGACTCCTGACCATCGCTTTACCCCGTGTTCGCGATTTCAAAGGTGTAAATGACAAAGGTTTTGATGGACGAGGCAATTATACCTTGGGTGTGAAAGAACAAATTATTTTCCCTGAAATAAGCATTGATAAAGTAGCCCGTATTTCGGGAATGGATATTACTATTGTTACTTCAGCCAATACAGACGAAGAAGCATTCGAATTGTTGAAATCAATCGGAATGCCTTTTGCAAACCAAAAAAATTAACTTCTTGAATCATGGCAAAAGAATCAATAAAAGCAAGAGAAAGAAAGAGAGCAAAATTAGTTGCAAGATACGCTGAGAAGCGCAAAGCACTCAAAGAAGCCGGTAATTATGAGGCATTAGATAAATTACCTTTAAACTCATCAGCTGTTAGATTACACAACCGCTGTAAAATTACTGGTAGGCCCAAAGGATATATCCGCAAATTTGGCATTTGTAGGAATGTATTTCGTGAAATGGCTTCAGAAGGTAAGATTC
>DMHB01000153.1 GCA_003449595.1 Microscillaceae bacterium
CCAATCGGTAGGCAACACAAACAATACCACTCCGGCCATCATCGCGATACCCGTATCGGTTAAATTTTTCATAGCAGGCAGCCAATAGATCAAATATTCGCGCCCCATCCATAAAAAAGCAGTAGCTATAAAGACGGCTAAGGTGAGGGTTTCGCCCCGCGACATTTTACCTAAGTCGGCCAATTGTTTTTGAATGAGGGCTTCTGCACCTTCAAAATGACGAATACGCGATGGATACAAAACCAATAGCAAGCCATAAGTAGCCACCAACAGCAAAAGGGCAAAAGGAACGCCTACCATCATCCAAGCGCCAAACCCAACTTGGTATTGGTAGGTTTCGGCCATAAAACCTGCAAAAACTGTGTTGGGTGGCGTGCCGACCAAGGTAGCAATACCCCCGATGCTGGCCGCATAGGCAATGCCTAACATCAATACCAAAGCAAAATTGGCTTGTTGTTTAGAAGTCAAATTGGCCGATTCGGAAGTAAGCAAACTAATGATCGACGAAGCAATGGGCAACATCATCAAAGTGGTGGCTGTGTTGCTAATCCACATACTGAGCAAAGCCGTGGCACACATCATACCCAGTAAGATAGTATGCGCCTGCGTTCCGGTGAGCCGAATAATATTCAAGGCGATGCGCAAATGAAGCCTCCATTTTTCCATTGCTAAAGCGATCATAAAGCCCCCCATAAATAAAAAAATGACCGGATTGGCATACGGGGCTGCGGCCTCTTTGAGGTCGAGCAAGCCTACCAATGGAAACAGTACCAAAGGCAGCAACGCGGTAGCCGCCATAGGAATCGCCTCGCTAATCCACCACACCAACATCCATAACCCTATGCTGATAGCCCACTGCGCTTTGGGTTGAAAAAAACTGAGGGCGGGCAAGTAGGCTACTGCCACACAAAGCAATGGCCCGGCAAAAAGTCCCCATTTTTGGGATAAAGCATAGGTTTTAGCCATAAAGTTGAAGTAAATACGCTACCGCGTATTGATGACGATAGAGTCGGTACGGATGATATTGCTTTTATTGAGTGCTCGGTCGGCAATTTGGATTTCGAACCGAACTGTGTCGTTCACAAAAGGATAGGCTGCCGTTCTGATTTCGATGCCGCGTCGAATAACCCCTTGCAAAGGCCGATTTTGCCGCGAAGTGTTCAATAGGGGAAACCGCCCATTGAGTGTCAGCCCTGTAAAAACGACTTCTTCGTAGCGCCCTCGGTTTTTACGAAACATTCTGACATAATAATTGAAGAAAAATTCATTCGGTGTACGGTCTGCATTTAGGGTTTGGTAAGGAGGCAGTGTATCGGTAGGCCCTAAGCCTAAGTCGCCATTACCATCTTCGAAACGTATGGCTACAATGATAGAGTCTTTGGGATCAGTGGCGCTGCGTATGGTTACTTTACTAATACTTTCAAATTTTATATTGGGTACAAATGGAAAGGTTGGACGAGGAACGCAGGCTTGGAAAAATGCAAATAATCCCACACAAAACAACAGCAAACAAATTCCTAACTTTTTCATAGCTTTTGATTTAAAATTGTGTTTTCTTGACTCTAAATACATAATTTTTTTTTAGCGTAAATCAGCAAAATAAACACCTGTATAAATATTTTTTATAGAAATTTTCTTAATTAATTGCAATTTGCTTGTAAATTTGAACCCTAAAATTAAATATCCGTTAATACCCATCATCACAACTATCATTGTAACATTACAAATACCAACCTCTTTCCCAACCACCCATTTGTTAAAATTATAACGCAGGATGATGTCATCATACAACACTATGTGGTTAGCATCTTCCTTTGAATTTTACCTTGAGCTTAAATTCTAATGCCAAATTTCCGAAATTATCTTTTAACACTACTTCATTTCTCTGTCTTTTTATTGACCTTTTGTGCTGAGCTAAAAGCTCAAAAAACGCTTGTAACCGGTCAGGTAAAAGACGGCGAAACCCGCGAAGGGCTGCCTTTTGTTAATGTCTATTTGAAAGGCAGTACCACCGGAGCCACCACCGACTTGGATGGCTACTACAAGTTTCAATACGAAGGAAAACTCCCCAACGATACATTGATGGTAACCTTTGTGGGCTATCAGCCGGCTTACTTTACGATCAAAGCTGGCGAAACCCAAGAGTTAAATTTTATTTTATCACCCGATTCACAAAGTTTGGAAGAAGTAGTGGTTGTAGCAGGCGAAAACCCAGCCTATGCCATCTTGCGAAAAGCTGCCCAAAATAGAAGCAAGTACAACAAACTTGGACTGAAAGCCTACGAACACGAAAGCTATAACCAAACAGAATTGTTTTTGAATAAATTAGGTGGTATTAGCGACTCTAAGGTTATCATTGAAATTAAAAATTCGCTCGAACGCGATACCGCACAGCGTTATTTGGATAAAAATGGTGCTCCTATGATTCCTTTTGCGGTTTATGAAACCGTGTCGAACTACTTTTATAACCAATCGCCTGAAACAACCAAAGAGGAAATTTTGTTTACCAAAAATTCAAGTATTGGCATCGAACCCGATGACGGTCTCAACCGCTTGCTCGAAGGCAATGGATTTAGAGAGTTCAATTTCTACAACAACCGTGTCCGGATTTTAGATAAATTTTTCCCTTCGCCTGTAGCAGACGGATGGCGCTCCAACTATGAAATGTGGTTGGTTGATAGTTTGATGGTAGAAGGCGATTTTTGTTATGAAATACTGGTAGAACCCCGCAGCGCCTTAGACATTGTATTCATCGGTAAAATTTGGATCACCAAAGAACACTTTGCGCTCAAAAAATTAGACCTCAAACTTTCAGAAAAAGCCAACATCAACTTTGTAAAA
The DNA here is from genome assembly GCA_003449595.1 of Microscillaceae bacterium. Lineage (GTDB taxonomy): Bacteria > Bacteroidota > Bacteroidia > Cytophagales > Microscillaceae > UBA8158. The sequence goes on from DMHB01000153.1 coordinate 2,842, forward strand.
TATATCTATGTAAAACAATTAATGAGCAAAATTCCTGAGGTTGATATTTGGGCACCCTTGGTAACCGATGTAGAAATGAATCTCTCAGAATTTAGCGAAAACTTCCCCGGCTTGGTGATTCGCTATCATATTGTTGACAAAAAGTTTGTACCCAACAAAGAGCAAGCAGCCAAATTTTTTGATATCAAAGTATCAAGAGATAAGACCTTGGAAATGGCTGAAGAGTCTTTTTGGAAAAAACACCGTGAATATCCCTCCATTGAAACCCAATCAGATAGCCTCCGGCATAGCCCCAACATCCACCAAGTGATAGCCACCATCGATACCTTACCTCGGGTAAAGAAGTTATCGAAAACAGCCCGTATATTTGGTACAGGTTTCATAGAAACCCCTTATGTCGATTTTGGCCATATTTTGTCATTCTATGCTTGGAACAACGTAGAAGGCAGCCGGTTGGCTTTTAGCTTCCGCACCACCAAAACCCTCAGCAAACAATTGATGCTCAAAGGATGGACAGCTTTTGGTACCGCCGACCAAGTTTGGAAATATAATGGTGAATTCAACTATACGCCTAAATCTAAAAGATTTACTATTTTAGGTGTGCGCCACCTATACGACCTCAAACCCATTGCCTTGATTGGCCGCACCCTCAACGTGGATTTTATGTTTGAATTTGTTTCCCGTTGGGGCAATATCAAGCAACAAAATCCTTATTATTATCGCGAAACAGAACTTTGGTTTGAACGCGAAGTAAAAACCGGTTTCCGCACCAAATTTACCTTGCGCAATGTAAACTATAACGCCATTCCAAACCTCAATGGTGTAGGCTTTTCTGAGGGTAACCCTGCCACCATTACTTCTACCGAGGCAGAAGTAGCCCTTACTTTTGCCAAACACGAACGCGCTTTTTTGCGCCGCGACAATACCCTCAAGTTAATCGGGCCACAACGTGCGCCAACTGTCAAACTCAGTGGTATTTTTGGATTTCAAGGTTTGCTGGGTGCAGATTTCAGCTATCAGAAAGTAGTGCTCGATATATCACAAAAACAAAAAGAAATGTTTGGATTTGGTACTGCTACTTATACCTTTAGTGCAGGCTATATTTTCAACCGCCTGCCTTACCCATTGCTGAAAATCCACCAAGGCAACCCTTCTCCCTTTTTGTTTTTGAATGCCTTTCAGGCAATGCGCGGATTTGAGTTTGTAAGCGATTACTATGCCGAGTTACACTATACGCATTTTTTCAATGGTTTGATTCTCAACCGCATTCCTGTCTTGAAATTGCTTTCCAAGTGGTTCAAAGCACGTTTGTTTGCTTCAACCAGCTTGGCTTGGGGTGGTCTTTCGGCTACCAATGCTACGCTCATTCCGCAGGTAGAGAAAAATGGTGTATTGACCAATTATTTCCGGACACTGTCGCCCGACAATCCTTATGCAGAAGTGGGCTATGGGTTAGAAAATATTTTCAGGCTCATCCGCATCGATTTTGTACATCGATTGACCTATTTAGACAACCTGCAAGGCTCTCCTTTTGTGATAAAAGTTTCGGCTCAGGTCAAATTTTAGTCTTCTGCTAATTTCCCGATAAAAAAGCGGCTCAAGTTTATAAAAAACCTGAGCCGCTTAACATTTTTATATTGTTGCTCAAAACCTTATTTAGACCCTTTTTTCTCGTTGTCTTCTTTCATCTGCGCCTCAAAAATAGTAGTGTCTTCGATGATAGCATCAAAGTGCATTTTGACCAAGTCGATGTCTTCTACACTGACATAGTCGCCGGCCAATTCTAAATATTCTACCGTATCAGACAACTGTTCTAATTTGGAAAAAGTGTCCCAATACTTGGCTTCCAGCTCGGTGGCATCAAAAAACGAGAGCAAAGCACCAATGACCGATACCAAAGCACTGAGCACCAAAGCAATCATATTGAACCACCAATTAATTTCGCCGGAAACATTAATACCCAACAAAACCGTAACGGCGGAAGCAAAAAAGATAGACGATATTTTAAAAATCGTCGCCCACTTGCGTGATTTGCGCTCGTAGGCAGCATATTTGTTGCTCTCAATAAACAGCAAATCTTTCATATACTTCACTTTGGCCTCAAACTCGGCTTTTTCTTCGGGCGATGCTTTTATGCGTTTTCGTTTTGGATCGAATAATTTTTTATTCAGTTGGCTTACACTATTCTTGTAAACAATCGGGGTTTCTTGGTTTTTGCTAGTATCTAACACGCTCAGGGTTTGGTCGATAGGATTGAACCCAGATTGGTTTTGACCGGAAGAGAAATAACCAAAGTTATTGCCATTTTGGCCATTTCCATTGCTATAGTCGCTTTGCATATGGGAGGAGGTATTGTTGCCCCAAGAAGTTTGGATAGAACCACCGCCTGATTGCGCCTGTTCGGCAGCCAATTTCGCCATAGCAGCCAAGGTGGCACTTGGTTCTTTGAATAAATTAACAAAAGAAACCCGCGTAGTCCTTGCCCAATCTTGTAAATCGTCGGCATTGAGGATTTGTGTATCAAACTTATGAAGTTCGTCTTCTTCTTCTATATTTGGTATCATAACGCTTATTGGCCAATTGAACAGATAAAAAGAACAAAGTGTGTTGTGCGAATATACTGATTTTCAATGAAAAACCTATTTTGTTCTTTTCTTCAAGACGAATACAGGCTTTATCAAATCATATATTCGAATGAATATGCCGGTGGCTGGCTATAGTTCGAAGGCCAGTGGGTTGCGCTGCCTGCGCCAATGTTTGCGCATATTGCGTAAAAAAACCAACCCCATATACACCAACAACGGCGAGCCAAGAGTCAGAAATGACGCATAAATAAAAAACAACCGGATACTCGACGTTGAAATATGCATAATTTCACCTAAACGGGTGCAAACACCAAAGGCCTGCTTCTCAAAAAAAGCTTTGATTTGTTCAATCATAATTGCAAAAAATTAATTGGCTCAAAAATGATCCCAACTACAAAGGTAACAAAAATTGAACGAATGGTTAAACAATTTACTTATACAACTTGCCTACTTGCAGAAGGTTCTAAATATTTGCTATTTTTGCACACCTCATCAACCCTTATATCTTATGCGAGAAATACAGTTTAGAGAAGCTCTTCGCGAAGCCCTGAGTGAAGAAATGCGCCGCGATTCGAATGTCTTTTTAATGGGCGAAGAAGTAGCTGAATACAACGGTGCTTACAAAGTTAGTCAGGGGATGTTGGATGAGTTCGGACCGGAACGCGTCATCGATACTCCCATCGCCGAGCTGGGGTTTGCCGGCATCGGTGTAGGTGCTGCTATGAACGGCTTGCGTCCTATCATCGAATTTATGACTTTCAATTTCTCGCTTGTCGCCATCGACCAAGTTATCAATGCTGCCGCCAAAATGATGTCTATGTCTGGGGGACAATATGCTGTTCCGATTGTTTTTCGAGGGCCAACCGGCAATGCAGGGATGCTTAGCTCGCAACACTCCCAAAATTTTGAAAACTGGTATGCCAACTGTCCGGGTCTGAAAGTAGTCGTACCATCTAATCCTTATGATGCCAAAGGACTACTCAAGTCCTCCATTCGCGACGACGATCCGGTTATATTTATGGAGTCAGAACTGATGTATGGCGATAAAGGCTTGGTACCTACTGAAGAATATTTAATTCCTATCGGTCAGGCCGAAGTTAAACAAGCGGGTACTGATGTAACTTTGGTTTCTTTTGGCAAAATGATGAAGATAGCTTACGAAGCAGCCAAAGTAATGCAAGAAAAAGGTATTTCGGTCGAAGTAATTGATCTGCGCTCGGTTCGTCCTATCGATTATGTAACATTGGTTAACTCAGTAAAAAAAACCAACAGAATGGTGGTGGTAGAAGAAGCTTGGCCTCTGGCTTCAATTTCAGCCGAGCTGGCTTATCATATCCAAAAACACGCCTTCGATTACTTAGATGCCCCTATCCACCGGGTTACAAGTCGCGATGTGCCACTGCCTTATGCGCCAACACTGATCGAGGCTATCTTGCCGAATGTACAGCGCACGGTCGAGGCTTTGAACGCTGTATTGTACGTATAAAAAAAATTGTTTTTTTGAAGAAGCAGCTTGCTAAAATGAAGGTTTAGTAAGCTGCCTTTGTTTTTTGCTCACTTTTGATCACGGACTTGACCATATGATCTACACCCACTTCGCTTGAGAACCACCATTTCAGCCACAAGCTATCTTTGAGACCCAGTTTTCGCTGTATTTCAATATGATCAAAGCCTTGGTGATAGATGGTTACTACTTTTCCATAAAAATCTTCCAAATAATTGAGTTTTGACTGCAAGGCTTGTTTACCGCCTTTGATTACAGGACGATGGGCACAAAAAAGTGCATCGAAGTCATAATCAAGTATTTTTTTTATAGAATTGATCATATCACCAATGCTTTCTTCGGGGCGCATCAACTTAATGTGCCCAATGTACAAATCACCGGAAAAAAGCCATCCTCTGTTCTTTTCTAAAAAAACATAGTGGTCGGGCGAGTGCCCAGGGGTGAATATAGGAGTAAATACACAGTTTTTGCTTTCTATTTGGTCTGGAAGGTGCTCTATTTGGCCAGCATAAGTTTCTATATTGCCGAAGAAAATATGCGCATAGGGTTTAATCGAAAAACCTTTTTTTACTTTTTTTGCTGTTTCCCATCCGGCATATACTTGAGCCTGATGTACGGCTTGCAGCGCTTTTAGATTGCCAGTGTGGTCTTCGTGGTAATGAGTGAGTAGTATTTTCTCAATTTTTTTTTGGCTCAACCGAGCAATTACGTATTTGGCTAAGTTGTGCTGGGCAGTATCTATCAACACACCATCTACATAATAACAAGTAACCATCACGGTTGGTCTTCCCCAAAACAACCGCATAAACTGGAATCCTTCCACGCCTTGGTGTTCAAATGATTTGAGCAAGGGCATATACTACTCTTCTTTGCTGATAGGTATATTTTTTAAAATATTTTCGATGATTTGAGCCGTATTGATGCCATCGGCTTCTGCTTCATAGTTTAAGATGATGCGATGGTTAAACACATCCGGCACTACTTCTTTGATATCTTCGGGCAATACGTAGTCGCGTTGATCCATAAAAGCAATCGCCTTAGCGGCCAAATTTAATGCAATAGAGGCTCGGGTTGAAACCCCATATTGAATATAGTTGGCCTCGTTGTTCAAGTTATAGTTTTTGGGATTGCGTGTGGCATCAACCAAACTGATGATGTATTTTTCCAAAGAGCTGGAAATGGTAACCTTGTTGATCAGTCCCTGAATGGCTGCAATGTCGGCACGGGTAAGCACTGCCGAAATACGTGGCCGAAAGCTCATATTCGACATACGGCGCATTACCTCAAGTTCCTGATCTTTGTTCAAATAGCTGACAAATACCTTCATCATAAACCGGTCAATTTGGGCTTCGGGTAGTGGGTAAGTACCTTCTTGTTCTACCGGATTTTGAGTTGCCATTACCAGGAAAGGCTTGTCCAATTTGAAGGTGGTTTCGCCGATGGTTACTTGCCGTTCTTGCATCGCTTCGAGCAAAGCCGATTGCACTTTGGCTGGCGAACGGTTGATTTCGTCTGCTAAAATGATGTTGGCAAAAATAGGCCCTTTTTTTACTTCAAATTCAGCCTCTTTTTGGTTGTAAATCATGGTGCCTATCAAGTCGGCAGGAAGTAGGTCGGGGGTAAATTGCAGGCGTTGAAATTTAAGATCTAATATTTTTGCTAATGTATTGATTGTTAAGGTTTTGGCTAATCCGGGAACCCCTTCCAACAAAACATGTCCGTTGGTGAATAATCCAATCAGCAGGCGGTTGGTCAGTTCTTCCATCCCAATCACCACTTTGCTGATTTCGGAAAAAACCTTTTTTATTTTCTGATAATGAACCGCTTTGATTTCTGCTTCTTCCATAATTACAATATAGCCAAGAGGTAAGAAAAGTATTGAGAACTACTAATGGGCGTGAAAATAGTGATTTTTTGATGGGAAACCTATGCGTATGGCTTTAATTGTGCCAAAATGTCTTCTACATATTCGCGAGAGTTGGACAAACGCGGTACTTTGTTTTGCCCGCCTAACTTGCCTCGTTGCTTCATCCACTGATAAAAAGTACCCTGAGGCACACTATGTAGCACCGGCAATTGCAAGGCCATATCGTGGTAACGCTTGGCATCATAATCCGAGTTGACTTGGCGAAGGGTTTGATCTAAAACTTGTACAAAAGTTTCTAAATGGGTAGGAGGTTGTTTGAATTCTACCACCCATTCGTGGCCTCCTTTGTGGGTATTGTCCATAAAAATTGGGGCGGCAGTATAATTATCGATGATGGCACCTGTAGCCCCACAAGCTTGGCTAATGGCTGTTTCAGCATTTTCGATGATGAGTTCTTCACCAAAAACATTGATAAAATGCTTTGTTCTGCCGGTTATTTTAATACGATAGGGATTTTTAGAGGTAAATTTCACCGTATCGCCAATTTTATAGCGCCAAAGCCCGCCATTGGTCGAGATAATCAAGGCATAGTTTTTCATCAGTTCGACCTCTTCCAAAGGAATGGTTTTGGGGAAGGGCTTGTCGATCTCATCTAAGGTTGCAAATTCATAAAAAATACCATAATCGAGCATCAACAGCATATCATCACGCGAAAGATCATCTTGGATTGCAAAAAAGCCTTCCGAAGCATTATAAGTTTCTTGGTAATACAATCCGCCGGGTTTTCCTACCAATTGATCGACCAAAGCGCGGTAAGGTTGAAAAGACACCGCTCCGTGAATAAACACCTCCAGATTTGGCCAAACTTCCATCAGGGTTTTCTTGCCGGTTACTTCTAAAATGCGCTGTATCAACACGATAGCCCAAGTAGGCACCCCCAAAATGCTGGTTACATTTTGCTTGGTGGTAATCTCTACCATTTTTTCAATTTTCTCTTCCCATTTCTCCAATGTGGCTACTTCAACCGGCGGGGTGCGCAACCACTGCGCCCACCGGGGCAAGTTTTGCATAATCACCGCCGAAACATCGCCATAATGACTCTGTGGATTGTCAGGATTGGCTTGAAAGCTTCCGCCGATAGACAATCCTTTGCCCCAATAGAACTGTGTGTCGGGGCAATTATGAAAAAACAGGCCGATGACATCTTTCCCCCCTTGAAAATGCGCTTGCTGCATCGACTCGTTTGAAACCGGAATAAACTTGCTGCGGGCGTTGGTAGTGCCCGAAGATTTTGAAAACCAATAAATGGGCGAAGGCCAAAGCACTTTTTGCTCACCAAGCATCATCCGTTGGATGTAGGGAAATAGTTCTTCGTAGCCCGACACCGGAACACGTGCTTGGAATTGAGCCAACTGCTTGATGTCGGCATAGCCATATTGCTCGCCCCAAGCGGTATAACGACCATTTTGAAGTAAGTTGTGGAAAGTTTTGCGCTGCAAATCACCATGCCGAGTAGCAAAAAGTTCTATTTGACGAATACGTTTTTGTATCCACCATCCCAACACACGATTAATCCAACGGTTCATGGAGCTACTATTCACTTGATTTTATTCTGGTAATTAATCTGCTAAGATACAGGACTTATGACAATTTCTTCTTTTCTGAACTTGCGGTTCAAGGTATAATTTCTTCCCAGATAATGTTCCATTACCAAGGGATTGCTTACCAATTCTTCGGGGTAACCCTGTGCAAACACCGTCCCATTGGTCATTACATAAGCCCTGTCAGTAATCGAGAGAATAGCATCGGCGTTGTGATCGGTAATAAGAATACCAATATTTTTATATTTCAGGTAGTAAATTATCTTCTGGATTTCTTCTACTTGCAGCGGATCTACCCCGGCAAATGGCTCATCCAACAAAACGAACTTAGGATTGACAGCCAAGGTACGGGCAATTTCGGTACGTCGGCGTTCTCCTCCCGAAAGGGTCTTCCCGAAACTTTTACGCACTTTTTGCAAGCTAAACTCTTCGATAAGGCTTTCGGTGCGTTCTTTCTGTTCTTTGAGGGGCAATTTACTCATTTCCAATACGGAGCGTATATTTTCTTCGACGGTAAGTGTGCGAAATACTGAGGCTTCTTGTGCCAAATAGCCCAACCCCAGTCGGGCACGTTGGTACATCGGCAGCGGGGTAATATCAATATCATCCAAAAAAATTTGTCCGCTATTGGGTTTTACCAGCCCTACTGTCATATAAAAAGAGGTAGTTTTTCCGGCTCCATTCGGCCCGAGCAAACCTACAATTTCACCTTGTTCCAAATGAAAACATACATCGTTGACAACGGTGCGGGCACGGTATTTTTTGATGAGGTGTTCGGCTTTGAGCAGCATAATTTTTCAAAGAAAACAAAAAATTTTTAGAAGGAGGGTTATCAGTCAGGATAAACAGATTTACCGAAGGCTTTGTTTGGGCTGTAAATTGCCAATTTCTGGTTAGTAAATTATATACAGGGTGCTTTCTCAGCTATTCGGATAGCTTTGATCACTAATTGTAAACGGATTTCTTGTTGGAAATAGTTTTCTTCGATGCAAAAACACAATTCGAAAGGGGTTTGTGCCTGCAAAGTTTCAAAAAATTGGCTAAAATCTTCAAATCCGATTGCTTCAAAAGTAGTTGAGCCTTCTATTTCTCTTACTTGGCATTTTAAAAATTTATTTTTCAAGATTTTCACTTCTTCGGCCACCAAATTTTTAGCCCAAAATATAGGTTTGTGCTGCCCGGGGCCAAAAGGAGCAAATTGCTTCAGTACGCGTACAAATTTTGCGTCTATCTGTGCCAGACGAAGAGGGGCATCGATTACTATCTGAGGCAAAGGTACTTGCTGCGAAGGGGCATTGGCAGCAGCCAACGCTTCAAAACGGAGTGCAAAAGGAATTAGATTTTCCGGGCGTAATGCCAACCCGGCAGCGTGTTGATGCCCTCCAAATTTTTCGAGCAAATCGGCACATTGGCTCAGGGCTTGGTGCAGGTCGAAGTCTGCCGTCGAGCGAGCAGAGCCAATAATCAAATCCCCTTCCCGATGTTGTGTAAGTATAATGGTAGGCCGATAGGCATATTCCATACAACGAGCCGCCACAATGCCTACTACTCCGATATGCCAATTGGGCTTAAAAAGAACAGTACTTGCACAATGCACAGGACTTAACTTTTCCAATAAATCCAAAGCCTCTTGTGTCATTTGCTGGTCAATGGCCTTACGCTGTTCGTTAAGGTGTTCTACAACCTCCGCGGCTTCGGCAGCTTCGGCTTGATTTTGAGCCAGCAGCAAGTCGGCGGCACGTCGGGCGTGCATTACCCGACCAGCTGCATTGAGGCGTGGCGCTATTTTAAATACCAAATCGGAAACAGTTAACTTTTTGTCGGGATTGTGGTGCATATGCTGCAACAATTGTTGCAATCCGGGGCGGGTAGATTTTTGCAATTGCTCTAATCCTTTGAGCGTGAGCAACCGGTTTTCGCCTACAATCGGCACGATGTCGGCGGCAATGCTGATGGCCAATAAGTCGCTGTAAGCCAATAACTTGTCCAAATCAATGCGTTGTCGAATACAAAATGCTTGCAACAATTTAAAGCCGACCCCGCAGCCGGTCAGCTCTTTGAAAGGGTAGGCACAATCAGCCCGTTTGGGGTCTAACAAAGCGATGGCTTCAGGCAAGGTATCTTCAGGCAGGTGGTGATCACAAACAATGGTATCAATGCCCATTTGCTTGGCTAATGCAATGCTGCGATGCGCCGTAATGCCACAATCTAAGCAAATCATCAGGCTAACCCCTTGGCTTTGCGCCCACTCTACGCCTTGTTGGGTAACCCCATAGCCCTCTTGGATTCTATCGGGCTGGTAGCGCAGCAAAGGCTGGTGGTAGATTTGCAGAAAACCATACACCAAGGCCACTGCTGTACAGCCATCCACATCATAATCGCCATAAATCAGTATTTTTTCTTGTTTCGCCAGGGCTTGTTGTAGTCTCTCAACCGCCTTGTCCATATCTTGCATCAGGAAGGGGTCGTGCAAATCGTCCCAGCCAGGTCTGAAAAAAGCCTTGGCTTCTTCAAAATTGGTAACCCCTCGCTGCGCCAATAAAGCCGCCAGTGTAGGGTCGATGCCCAAGGCTTGCGCCAATGCCTCGACCACGTCGGTAGCGGGGGTTGCTTTCCAAATCCATCTCTTTTCCATAGCCATTGTAAATAATGCTTTCCTTTTGACAATTACAAAACCTAAATTTAGTAATAGCTATTGAAAAAACTTATTCGCTTGGTTAAGTTCAGTTGGTAAGATCTTTTGGCATTGCTTACAATACATTGTTGATTTGCTCTTTTATTTTTTCCAGTTCGTCTTTCATCTGCACAACCAACCGCTGGATAACGGCGTGGTTGGCTTTGGCACCCAATGTATTGATTTCGCGTCCGATTTCTTGGGCGATGAAGTTCAACTTTTTACCATTGGTATCGGCTTGGTAAAGGGTTTCCACAAAGTAGTCGAGATGGCTCAACAACCGCACTTTCTCTTCGGTAAAGTCCAATTTTTCAAGATAGTAAATCATTTCTTGTTCAAACCGGTTGGCATCAAACTTCTCTTGCTGGTTGATTTCTTTCAGGTGGTTTTGCAGGCGCTGCCTTACAAGCTCCATCCTTGCCGGGTCTTCTTGGGCAACAAGTACCAATAAATTGCGTATGTTTTCGATGTATTGTACAAAATGCCCCAACAACTGTTTGCCTTCGTCTTGTCGGAATTGCCGGCATTTTTCTAAAGCCTGGGTGCACGTTTGAAGCATCAAAGTCCAGTGTTGCTCGGTCGATTCGTCGGGCGAAGCCCCTCCTTGCAGGTCTTGTTGCCATACATCGGGCATTTGCATCACTACCCGCAGCAAATCAGTTGGTGGCAATTGCATTTCGGCGGCAAACTGTTGAATAGCCTGCACATAAAACTTAGCGATAGGCGCATTCAGCTGCAGCTTAGGCTGGTTGTTTTTGAATTGTACATCGAGCACAAAATTGATTTTGCCCCTTTCC
>DMHB01000281.1 GCA_003449595.1 Microscillaceae bacterium
CTCTTCCGATCTTTTTACAATAACCATTCAAGTAGATAAAACAGCCCCATTGCACCAAAAATACAGACCGGTAGGGTGAGTACCCACGCCAGAGCGATGTTGCGGATAGTGCCCCCTTGCAAGTTTTTGAGGCCTTTGGTTGCCACCATACTGCCTGCAATGCCCGAAGAAAGCACGTGGGTGGTGCTGACAGGCAGCCCTAAAAAAGTAGAAACGCCGATGGTACTGGCGGCTACCAACTCTGAGCTGGCGCCTTGGGCATAGGTAAGATGTTCTTTGCCTATTTTTTCACCAATAGTGATTACAATGCGTTTCCATCCTATCATAGTGCCTACGCCAAGCGACAAGGAAATCAGAACGATTACCCAAGTTGGAGCGAAGTCGGTAAATCCTTTCAACTGCCCCAAACTTGCCAATATTTGTTCTTTGTCAGCAGCATTGATGCCTAACTGCATAGGACTTTGATCTAAGAGTTTAGGAAAACTTTTTTGCGCTACGCCCAGTTGTTTGCGCAAAGCAAAAAGTTCTTTTTCTGTCAAATCTTTAGCTGTTTTGCCTTGTGCTAGGGTTTTAATTTTTTCTAATGATTCGCGCCCCGATACAAGCCGTACCCGTTGTTCTACTTCTAAGCCAAGTGGGTTAATTTTCGCTGTCAGGGCTTGGATTTTGACAGCCTCGGGCACAATGTTATCGAAATTGCGCGAAGTATCTAAGGCATATTGTGCAGGCAGAAAACAAATCAAAATAAGCAAAACAAGTCCAACTCCCTTTTGTCCGTCGTTGGAGCCGTGCGAGAAACTAACCCCTGAGCAAGTGAGAATTAATAAAATTCGAATCCACGTTGGGGGATATTTGACTTCGTCGGGGCCGGCAAAAACCAAAGGATTGGTGATGATTTTTTTCAATACCAGCAACAAAAGCAAAGTCATTCCAAAGCCAAAAAGGGGAGAAATCAACAAGGAAACGCCCATTTCAGCGGCTTTGTCCCACTTTACTAAGTTCGTTGCTCCGGTGGTAAACCAAGAGTAGGCAATGCCTGCCCCTAAAATTGAGCCAATGAGCGTATGCGAACTTGAACAAGGAATGCCATAATACCAAGTGCCTAAATTCCAAGCAATGGCGGTAAGTAAAATTGAAAGAATGAGGCTAAGATGTACCGCAAGGCTTTGCTCTATGATAGAATCGACCGGCAGGAGGTTAACAATGCCCATAGCTACCCCAATGCCACCTGCAAATACTCCCAAAAAGTTGAGAAATCCGGAAAGAACGACAGCAGCTTCTGGTCTGAGCGAGTTGGTGTAAATAACAGTAGCCACCGCGTTGGCTGTATCGTGAAACCCGTTGATGAACTCAAAAATACTGGCGGCAACAATGCACAATAAAAGCAGTAGTAAAATCCCGGTGGCTAAACCAAACATAAATGAGGGTGCGTTGTGTGTAGGGTTCGTTGCTATAAAGTTGTGCAAAGATTAACCTTTTTTGCAAAGTAGGCAAAGGATTTTAGGATTTTTTGACCGAGGCAGGTCTCTTTCGATCAGGCATTAATAAGCAAAAAAATAGCTGCCTGAGGTATGCAGGCAGCTATTTTGGTCAATGTTAAGTTTTGGTTACCAAATCTCAGCAATTTCAATTTTGGTACGGCGCATTGGGTCTCCTTCTTTTACTTCAAATGCCTCGAAGAAAGGCGTAAAGTTTGAAAGAGGGCCATTGACGCGGTAATAAGGAGGCGAATGTGGGTCGGTTTTGATCATTTCCATCATCGACTCATCGCGGTATTTAGAACGCCATCCCATTGCCCAGCCTATGAAAAATCTTTGCTCAGGGGTAAATCCGTCAATTTTACCGGGTTTAGGATTTTTATTCCAAGATTTTTTCAAGGCTTCAAAAGCAATGGTCAATCCGCCGAGGTCTGCAATATTCTCACCTAAGGTAAGTTTGCCATTGACATGCATCGTATCGAGTACTTTGTAATTGTTGAACTGACCCACCACCATAGCGGTGCGCTCGTCGAATTTGGCGCGGTCGTCTTTGGTCCACCACATTTTCAAGTTGCCGTCTGCATCAAATTGGCTGCCTTGGTCGTCGAATCCGTGGGTAAATTCGTGTCCTATTACAGCACCAATGGCGCCGTAGTTGAGCGCATCGTCGTTTTTCATATCGAAGAAAGGAGGTTGCAAAATTCCGGCAGGGAACACGATTTCGTTCATCGTAGGGCTATAATACGCATTGACAGTAGGCGGAGTCATTCCCCATTCGTTGCGATCGACCGGCTTGCCCATTTTATCAATGTTGATTTGGCGCAAATAGCGATTTACCTTGAAAACATTGGCTACGTGGTCGTTGGGCGTTATTTCTAAGCCTTTGTAGTCTTTCCAAACATCTGGATAGCCGATTTTATAGACAAAAGCCTTGAGTTTGGTCATCGCTTGCGCTTTGGTTTCGTCGCTCATCCAGCTTAGGTTTTGGATGCGTTCTGCGAAAGCATCGCGAATATTTTCAATCATCTCAGCCATTCGGGCTTTGGCTTCCGGTGGGAAGGCTTTGGCTACAAATAACTGCCCCAAAGCATCGCCTAATGAACCATCGACCAAGGCCAAAATACGCTTCCAACGAGGTTGAATGGCTGTAACGCCCCGCAAGGTGCGGCTGAAAAAGTCGAAGGTTTCGTTTACAAAAGCACTCGACAAATGTGGTGCTGCCGAGGTTACTACTTTCCACTTGAAGTATGCTTGCCAATGATCAACAGGCGTGTCAACCAACATCTTGTTGATTTCTTCCATAAACTCAGGTTGCCCCACGATGACATAGGCTGGCGCAGCAGCACCAATTTCGGTAAAATAGTTGCTCCAATTGAAATTCGGCATTAGGGTCTGAAGTTCATCTATCGTGCGCTTGTTATAATTCATTTCAGGGTTGCGAAGCTTGACGCGATCGCGCGAGATTTCAGCCAATCTTTTTTCAATGGCAAAAATTTGTTGTGCCATTGTTTCGGCATCGTCTTCGCCAATCAGTTTAAGCATATTGACTACATGCGCCATATATTGCTCACGAATTTTTTGGAAACGAGCATTGTCTTCCAAATAATAAGAACGGTCAGGTAGGGTTAGCCCGCCTTGGCGCAAATAAGCTGCGTTGTTGCGGCTGTCTTTGGCATCGGCACTTACTCCAAAGCCAAAAGCAGTAGGAATGCCAAATAAATGGCAATGGGCAATATTTTTTAAGATGTCTTGGGGCGTAGCCAAGGTCTCGATCCAATTCAGTTCATTAAGGATGGGTTTGAAGCCCAGCGACTCTATCAAAGTAGAGTCCATACCGGCAGTGTACATATCGCCGACCAATTGGATAAGGCTGCCGGCTGCTTGGCTACGTGCTTGCCCAGCGGCATCCTCTAAAATTTGTTTCAAAACCGTGCGGTTACGCTCATTGATTTCATTGAAGCTTCCCCAACGACCTTCTGTAGCTGGGATTTGGGTTTTGTTGACCCAGCCGCCATTGACAAATGAAAAAAAGTCGTCTTGAGGGCGAACGTTCGTGTCGAAGTTGCTCATATCCAAGGTTTGTGCAAAGGCAACCTGCCCCCAGCACCAAAACCCGACGAAAGCGAAAATGGAAAATTTGTGGATGTGTTTCATTGTTGAACTATTTAAAGTATAGTTTGGAAAAAACCTCGCAAATATTGACTATTTTTTTGAATAGCAAAGCTTGTTTTCAAATAATTTATGTACTGAAAATGCCCTTTTATATCATTTTTTAGATAGAGGGCTTTTAGCAAGAGGTATTTGTATTAAATTTGCACATCTAAAATCTAAATCACTTAAGTTTATATGAACAAAAAACAATTTCAACTATCTTTTTCATTAGTTTGTATTACACTTGCTTGTTTGAGCATCCTACCAACTTATGCCCAGCGTTTTGCTCTCCCTATCGACGATTTCTCTCGAAACAAGCCTGCCTATTTTATAATGGCCGATGGATCAAAAGTAGAGGCTAACTTAGATGGCTTCAAGCGCACCAAAGGACTAATTGAAACCATAAAGATAGAAGATGCTGCTGGCAACAAATCTACTTTAGACCCAGCCAACGTTGTCAACATGTACTTAGCACCCAGCACATTTGGAAAAATGAATGCAGCGATGGAAAAACTTTCGAGCTGGAGAAAATTAGGAAGAAACCTGAATATAGACACCACTTTGGTAGATGAAGGGTATGTCTTTTTCGAAAAAGTGCCTACTATTCTTAACAATGGCGACAAAGATGACTTGATGTTGCAATTGCTCAACGGTAGCTTTGCCAAATACATCGGTATTTATGACAATCCAATTGCGGTACAAGTATCGGCCAACGTGGGCGGTATTGGTATCGGTGGCAACCGAGGTTTGGAAACCTCTTATTATATCCGCAAAGTAGGAGAGGAAGCCGCTTACAGATTGGACAAAAACGACTACGACAAAGAATTATTTGAGAAAATTTTCGGTGATTGCCCTGAAGTAATGGCTGCCTATGGCAAAAAACCAAAATGGTCAGATTTAGAAAAACACGTGTACGAATACTCTGTATGTATGGACAGCAAATAAACTTGTAGGTTTTTTCTTCCCCATATCTTTTAATTTTACCTATAAAGCTTACTGAAAAGTAGGCTTTTTTCTTTTGTGAATTACGGGTTGCTTTCACGCACTTCGACATCTTTGTTGTACTTGAATGAAAACTTAAAAAACGTTTTAAATTTTGACAATTCATTTATTCACCTAATTTTGTTCGGCATTTGAACAAGCATTATTTCAAATTTTACGGTTACACAAAACTATTGCATTATGAAGGATAATTTTTCAGATTTTATGCGTCTCAAGCGACGCGATTTCCTACGTTGGGGCGGTGTAGGCTTAGGAGGCTTGATGCTGCCTATCCCTGCTTGGGCTACCCCTGTTTCGGCTGAAGCCTTGCTCGACCCTCGGTTGGATGTACGCCAAAAGAAACAACTGGCCGATGTGGCGCTGAATGCAGCCAAGTCGAAAGGCGCTTCCTATGCCGATGTGCGCATTGGTAGATACCTCAACCAGTTTGTGGTTACACGTGAAGACAAAGTAGAAAACATCGTCAATACCGAATCTTACGGAGTAGGCATTCGGGTCATCGTCAATGGCACGTGGGGCTTTGCTTCGACCAATGATGTAACCCAAGAAGGCATCGCGAAAGCAGCCTACAACGCGGCAGCCATCGCGCAAGCCAACTCTAAAATTCAAAAAGAACCGGTCAAATTAGTACCTACGCCTTCGTTGGGCGAGGTAAGCTGGAAGACCCCCATCGAGAAGAACGCCTTTGAAGTACCCATTTCCGAAAAGGTAGATTTATTGTTAACAGCCAATGCCAGAGCAATGGAAAATGGAGCTAATTATGTAAATTCCTTACTCTTTTTGGTGAATGAACAAAAATATTTTGCTTCGACCGATGGCTCGTATGTCGATCAAGACATCCACCGAATTTGGCCTATTTGCCGAGTTACTGCCATCGATACAGAATCAGGCCAATTCAAAACCCGCAATGAGTTTTCTGCCCCTATGGGAATGGGCTACGAGTATTTGGACGGGCGGGCTTCGAGCAAAATACAAACGCCTGCCGGGGTTACAGTCTATCGCAATCACTACGACATCATCGAAGATGCTACCAATGGCGCTAAGCAAGTAAAAGAAGTGCTCAAAGCCAAATCGGTGCAGCCTGGCAAGTATGATTTAGTGCTTGACCCTTCGCATTTGTGGCTTACTATTCACGAGTCTGTTGGCCACCCGCTGGAATTAGACCGTGTGCTGGGCTATGAAGCCAATTTTGCGGGCACCAGTTTTGCTACTTTAGACAAATGGCAAAGCAAGTCGTTCCAATATGGTAGCAAGGAAGTAACCTTGTTTGCTGATAAAATACAGCCTAATTCGCTCGGAGGAGTAGGCTATGATGACGAAGGCGTGCAAACCAAGCGTTGGGATTTGGTAAAAGACGGGGTATTGGTCAATTACCAAGCCATCCGCGACCAAGCGCATATCATCAACGAGCCTGAGTCGCACGGCTGCTGCTATGCGCAAAGCTGGAACGATGTGCAATTCCAACGAATGCCGAATGTATCGTTAGCGCCCGGCAAAACGCCTTACAGCGTCGAAGAAATGATCAAAGATGTAGAAAAAGGTATTTACATCATTGGCGATGGCTCTTTCTCTATCGACCAACAGCGCTACAATTTCCAATTTGGTGGGCAGCTATTTTTTGAAATCAAAGAAGGCAAAATCGCCGGTATGCTGCGCGATGTGTCGTACCAGTCGAACACCCAGGAGTTTTGGAACTCGTGTGCGAAAATTTGCGATGAAAGCGACTACCGTTTGGGCGGCTCTTTCTTCGATGGCAAGGGTCAACCTTCTCAGTCGAGCGCAGTGTCGCACGGTAGTTCTACTACGCGCTTCAACCAAGTGAACGTGATCAACACCGCCCGAAAAATTTAAGATTATAAATCATTACTAAATAAACTATACACAATGCCCATTTTGAATGAAGAAGAAGCCAAGCGCATTCTTCAAAAAGTAATCAGTTTGTCGCAAGCCGACGAATGTGAAGCCAACCTCAATGGCTCTGAAAATGGCAATATTCGCTATGCCCGCAATGCGGTTTCTACGGCAGGTTCGCAGTCAAACACCTCGCTGGTGGTACAAGCCAGTTTTGGCAAAAAATTAGGCGTAAGCACCATCAACGAATTTGATGATGCCTCTTTGGAAAAAGTAGTGCGCCGTGCTGAAGAATTGGCTCGTTTGGCTCCCGAAAATCCGGAATTTGTAAGCATTTTAGGCCCACAAGCCTACGACTCAAGCAATAGCTTCAAGCAAAATACTGTCGAAATTACCGCCGACTACCGCAAAGATGTAGCCCAAAGCAGCATTACGCCTGCCGCTGCCAATGATCTCACAGCTGCCGGTTATTTTGTGGATAGCAATAACTTTGCAGCGATGATGAACTCCAAAGGGGTGTTTGCCTATAACCAATCGACAGGGCTGAATTTTACCGTTACGATGCGCAGCAACGATGGATCAGGATCGGGCTGGGTGATGCGAGACTACAGCGATGTGTCGAAGTTTAGCGCCAGCGAGGCTTCTCAAATCGCCATCGACAAAGCACTTCAATCGCGCAATCCGCAAGCCATTGAGCCTGGCAAATACACGGTTATTTTAGAACCTGCGGCCTCTATCGATATGCTGGAGCAAATGTTTTTCAATATGGGTGCGCGCGAAGCCGACGAAGGGCGTAGCTTCCTTTCGGGAAAAGGCGGCGCTACCAAGTTGGGCGAAAAATTATTTGATGAGCGCATCAATCTTTACTCCGACCCGCTGCATCCCGAAGTACCTACGGCTACTTGGGCTGGCGATGGTTTCCCTTTGAAAAGAACCCAGTGGATTGAAAATGGCGTAGTGAAAAATATGACATACACCCGCTACTGGGCCGAAAACAAAGGAGTGCCGTATGTACCTTTCCCCTCCAACATCATTATGGAAGGCGGCAGCGCCAGTTTAGAGGATATGATCAAGGATACTAAAAAAGGTATTTTGGTTACTCGGATGTGGTACATTCGTGAAGTTGATCCGCAAACAGTTTTATACACCGGATTGACCCGCGATGGCACTTTTTACATCGAAAATGGCCAAATCAAGTTCCCCATCAAAAACATGCGCTTCAACGAAAGTACCGTTGTGATGCTCAACAACATCGAAGCCATCGGCAAACAAGAGCGCGTGCAGGGCGAAGCCGAAATTTCGTGCCTAATTCCTACACTCAAGGTGCGTGATTTTACCTTTACAAGCTTGTCGGATTCGATTTAACAGCCCATTGGGATCTATTAACCAACAAACTACCGCGCCGAAACAACAAAAAAAACTCGGCGTGGTTAGTTTATTACGTTTGCTTGTTCCTTGTTACAAATAGCCAAGTATTTTTTGCGCCATGCCCCTTCAAAACAAATTCTTTTTTACGCGTTTGCAGTACAATTCAGGCGATTGGAACACCGACCAACGGATGCCTTCCAATTTGTTGAACTCGCTGATTGAATACACATCTATTCCGTTGGTAACGCAGGAAAACGTCGTGCCTTTGTCAAGCGAAGAAGTCTTCAAAGTTCCTTTTTGCTACCTGAGCGGGCATAAATTGGTTCAATTCAACGAAAAAGAAAGGCTTCATTTTGAGCAATATGTACAAAATGGCGGCTTTGTATTTGTAGATGACTGCAACCACGACATCGACGGGCTTTTTGCCAAGTCGTTTGAAGAGCAAATGGCAGCCATATTTGGCAACCAGGCGCTTCGGAAAATTCCTAAAAACCACGAGATATATAAATCTTTCTTTACGTTCGACGACGGCCCGCCGCCCACCAGCCAAGAACTAAACGGCTGGGGCGATGACTTGGTACACGACTACCTCAAGGCCATAGAAGTCAACGGCAGAATTGCAGTTCTGTATAGCAACAAAGACTATGGCTGCGAATGGGATTACGACTTTCGCAACAAGCGTTGGCTCGCCGAAGACAATACCAAATTTGGTGTCAATATCGTGGTGTATGCCATGACCGTATAATTTTTTACTCTCTCATTAACACTTTAGCATTCTTTTATCGCTCGTGAATACAACAGCCCAAGACATAGAAGCCCAGTTGGCCACGCTTCAGCTACTCCGCCAAGAAATTGAAAAAGTGGTGCTGGGGCAAGCCGAAGTAGTTGACCAATTGCTTATTTCGCTGCTGGCAGGCGGCCATTCCTTGATTGAAGGTGTACCCGGATTGGCCAAAACGCTGATGATCAGGACGTTAGCCCAAGCTACTTCGCTCAAGTTCAAACGCATACAGTTTACGCCCGACCTGATGCCTACCGACATCATCGGCACAGAAATTTTGGAAGAAGATGCCACGACCGGCAAGCGGTTTTTCAAATTCAACCAAGGGCCTATTTTTGCCAACATCATTTTAGCCGACGAAATCAACCGGACTCCGCCCAAAACCCAAGCGGCTTTGCTGGAGGCGATGCAAGAGTTTGAAGTTACCTATGCCGGCCAAACATATCGCTTAGACCGCCCTTTCTTGATTTTGGCTACCCAAAACCCCATCGAGCAAGCTGGCACTTTCCCACTTCCTGAGGCACAATTAGACCGTTTTCTGTTGCTTATCCGTATCGACTACCCCGATGAGCAAGCCGAACTGGCCATTTTGCAAGCTACCACCGGCACACAAAAGGTGCAAGTGCAGCCTGTGCTGGGGGGCGAGGCCATTGTGCATTTACAACAACTGGTGCGCGAAGTACCCATCAGCAGCGAACTAACCCAATATGTCAATCAGTTGATTCGTGCTACCCGACCGCAAACATCGACTGTGGCCGAAGTTAAAAACTGGGTGCGTTGGGGAGCGGGCTTGCGTGCCGGGCAGGCGCTCATCCTGACAGCCAAAGCGCGAGCCTTGCTGCAAGGCCGTTATGCAGTTACTTTGGCCGATGTGCAAGCGATGGCGTATCCGGTATTGCGGCATCGGGTGTTGGTCAATTTCAAAGCCGAAGCCGAAGGCATTACTACCGATGCCATTACTGCCCAATTGTTGCAGGCTGTTCGCCGCCCTTAATCCAATGCTTGCTGATGACTAAAAATGCCGATATCCAATCGTTGCTCAAGCCCGAGGTGCTCAACACCGTCGAAGGGCTGGCGTTGTTGAGCCGATTGGTGATTGGGGCGCTGCCTTCGGGGTTGAACCGCAGCGTGCGCAATGGGCAAGGGATGGAGTTCAAACAATACCGCAGCTACCAACCCGGCGATGATTTACGCTTGTTAGACTGGAAAATGTATGCACGCTCCGACAGGTTTTATGTGAAAGAAGCCGAAGTTGAAACACATATTTTGGTCAAGTTTGTGTTAGATGCCTCTGCCTCGATGCGCCACCAAGACAACAACGGCCTTGAAAAAATAGCCTTTGCCCGTGCCATCATTGCGGCTTTGGCTTATTTGGCGGTCAGCCAAGGCGACCACATCGGCTTGTATGCCATCAATGATCGCGAAGTAAGGCAGGTAGCACCACAAACAGGCACTTTTCATCTGCATCGGTTTTTATACGAACTGCTGCAAATTCAGCCTACAGGCCAATGGCAAAGTACTCGTTCCGGCCAACGGCACACAATGCTCGGAGAGCAAAAGCATTACAAAGAAATGGTCATTTGCCTGTCGGATTTATATGAAGAAAATGGCGAAATTTTCGACTTGTTGAAAAACATTACTGCCCGCAAAAATGAGGTAATGGTATTTCACCTGATGGCGCAAAATGAGCTGGATTTGAGTTATCCGGCAGGCGTGTTTAGCTTTCAAGATTTAGAAACCCAAGCTGTCGTGCAAGTTAACCCTACGGCGGTTCGTGCGACTTATCAAGCCAATGTAGCGGCTTATTTAGCCGCCATTCAGCAACAAGCTTTGGACTTGGAAATGAGCTATGCCTTGTTTAAAATGCACGAACCGCTTCAAGATGCTTTGACCAAATTTTTGCTTGGCAGACAGCGTATTTTATAACCTTTTATCGAGTAATATTCAACAGTGTTTTTGTATCCTGCATATCTTTGGGCTTTGGGCGCGTTGCTGATTCCGCTGGGCATTCATTTGTGGAACAAACGCCAGCATAAACCGCTGGCGGTGGGCAGTGTGCGTTGGATGCCGGCCTCTGAAAACCGCCGCTTGAATCGGTTGCAGTTTAGTGAGTTTTGGCTTTGGCTGCTGCGCTCAGTGTTTCTATGTGTGGGTGTATTGCTGCTGGCAGAGTTGGTGAGGGTAGCGCCGCCCAAGGTAATGCCCCAAACCACGTGGCTGATGGTCGATCCTACTTGGCTTGCCCATCCTGAAAAGCGCCAACAAATCGAGCAACTATTGGCCAAAGACAGTGCCGAGCTGCATATCTTTTCGGCTGGGTTTCCTCAGATAAAGCTGAAAGAATCGCCCCCCGAGCGGTGGACAAAAGCCACTGCTGTAGCAGATTATCTTTCATACTTGCGTGAAATGGTAGCCACTCAGAAACCGCTTCCGCGGAAAGTGCGGGTTTTGGTTCAGAACGATTGGCAATATTTTGGCGGCTTGCTATCTTCTTGGCCTTTTGAAGTGGAATGGCTGCCCTATCCTGACAAGCAAGATCGCGTTTTTTTGGAAAGAGTAGAAAAACGACCTCCCGACTCTTTGCTTGTGAGCGTAGGCTTTGCTTCCGAAAAGGGGACTTCATACCAAAAATATGCAGTAGCGCTGCGCAAAGGGGCTACCTCGCTTAGCCTACCGGGTGGGCTACCTACGCTCAATATTGACAGCAACCGCGCTTATTTGGCCACTGCTCCGCATCAAAAAATAACGATGCAGCCCCCGGCCAAAGAATGGTTGATTTATTATGCACCCGAGTTTGCCGTCGATCAAACCTATCTGAGTGCTGCGCTGCGGGCTTTGGCGACCTATGCCAGCTTGGGCGTATCGGTGCGCAGCTTGCCTATCAACGGGGGAGAGTCTTTGCCACCAACGGCATCAGTAGCTTGGGTTTTTTGGCTGAGCGAAGCACCCCTGCCTGCGTCCTTTGCACAAGCCCCTGCCTTGCGCCGAGTTACCTACCAAGCTCAACTCGGGCAGCCGTTGTGGATTCGCTCTGCAACCGATCCCTTGCATTTCAACCTTACGCATCGGCTACAGCCCCAATCATTGCCTGCTTTGTGGGAGGGTGCGTACTTGGTGGGGCAACTGATGGGGCTATTGATGGATGAAAAAGACATTTGGCACCGAAGCCAGACACCGCTGCACCTAAGTCAGTTGCAGCAGTTGAGCGGTACGCCAACTACTTCTGGCAAAACTGCGGCAGCCGAAGCCCCGATACAGTCCTATCAGTCGCTCCATTGGTGGCTTTGGGGCATATTGATGTGTTTGTTTGTGGTAGAACGATGGTGGAATTTTATACGCAAATCCTGATGCAAACTTTCGACGAAAAAGCAGCACAAGCGCTGTTGCGACAACTAAGCCGACGTTGGCAGCAGCTTAAAATAGCCGAAACAACCTGCATAGCCCTGAGTGTTGCTTTGTGGGGGGCGTGGTTGTTGTATTTTTTTACTTCTCTTCCGGTCTGGATGGCCGTGGCTTGTGGGCTTCTGTTGGGGGTGGCAGGCGGCTTTGTTTGGCTTTGGCGCAATCCGCTACAGCGCTACAACTTGGCCACACTCAGCAGTCATTTGAACCAACAACAAACTTGGCTCGAAGACAGTGCCGAGTTATTATGGGCTGCTCCTGAAAGCCTCAGCTCGGTGGCCTTGTTGCAAAAACAAGTATTGCTGCACCGACTACCCGCGCAGCACCAAACCTTGCAAGTGCCCCACCGCTTGCCTGCCAAGTTGGGCTTATTAGCTGTTAGCTTGGTCTTGGTGTGGCTTTTGTTGCCTTTCGGGAAGTTGCAGATCTTGGGCGGAAAGCGAGCCGTTGGGCAATCATCGGCCAAAGAAGCCGCCCAAAACAGCAAGAAAGCAGTTGTATTGCCTGCAGGAGTCAAAACCGCTACGGCTTTTGTTAGCCCTCCGGCTTATACCCAAATGGCTGCCTACCAAACGCCCCAATTGAATTTAAAATTTCCGGAAGGAAGCCAAATCTCGTGGCAATTTACCTTTGAAGGAGAAATACAAAGGGCCTTGTTGGTGCTTTCCGAAAAGGACAGTTTGCCGCTGGTGCGCCAGCCCAATGGCGTGTTTGCCACCCAGGCCACTTTGAAGAATGCGGGCTATTATGTGCTATTTTTTATAGACAAACAAGGCAATCGCACCACCTCCGACTATTTTTCGTGGGAGGAAAAAGCCGATCAAAAACCCAAAATTACGTTGCGGAATATCGAGCAATTTACTGATTTACAATTCAATCCACATTTAGTGGTCGAGGTAAACGCCCAACTCCAAGACGATTATGGCCTGACCGATGCCTACTTGGTTGCTACAGTAAGCAAAGGCTCGGGCGAAGCGGTCAAGTTTAGGGAAGAAAAAATGTATTTCGATCAAAGTCTTTCTTCGGGAACTACCACCGCCAACCTCAACAAGTCGTTCAAACTCAGTGCTTTGGGAATGACTCCCGGCGACGAGCTATACTTTTATGTCGAGGCCATCGACAACCGGCAGCCCAATCCCCAAAAGGGAAGAACCGACGTATATTTCATTGCTTTGGCCGACACCGCCCAGCTTACGGCCACGATGCAATTGGGGTCGGGAATTAACCAAATGCCCGAATATTTCAGAAGCCAGCGCCAGCTTATCATCGACACGGAAAAGCTTATTGCTGAAAAAAATGGCCTTGCTGCCGACCAATTTCAAAGCCGAAGCAACGACATTGGCGTCGATCAAAAAATACTGCGCTTGCGCTATGGGCAGTTTCTGGGCGAAGAATTTGAATCGAACATCGGCGGCAGCCACCACCACCACCACGACCACGACCACGAGGGAGAAGACCACGACGAGGAAGAAGAACACTTTGAAGGCGATGGACACGGACACGAAGACAGCGGCCACCAAAAATGGATGCAGGAACGCAGCTCGATGAAAACGTTGGAGAAAAACGAACACGGCCATTCCGAAAACCCTAACAAGAAAAACACCAGTTCGCTGTATAGCACCGTGCCCGAAAGTGTGATGCACATCCACGACAGCCAAGAAGAAGCCTCGTTTTTGGACGAAACACTCAAAGCCGAACTGCGCGTAGTGCTTACACAAATGTGGGAGGCCGAGCTGCGCCTGCGTACTGCCCGCCCCGAAGAATCGTTGCCATTTCAGTACAAAGCGCTGTATTTGCTCAAAGATATTCAGCAGAAATCAAGGGTTTATGTAGAGCGGGTGGGCTTTGACCCGCCGCCTTTGGACGAGAAAAAACGGCTTTCGGGCGATGTAACGAAGCTGAAAAATGCTTCCGGTCAACGGCGCTATGAAGTAGAAGCGTTGTATCCGCAACTCAAAAAAATGTTGGCTTATTTAGACCAATGCGATGCCGCGGCACAGCTGCCTGCTTTTGACAAAGCCTTGTTGCAAGCCGGGGGCTTAGAGTTGGCCGCCTTTACTTTGGAAAACCCCACCAGTGGCTACAACCTCAAAGCTTTGCAGCTGTTGAAAAATTTGCAGGATGCACCTTCCAATTCCGGCGAAAGCCTGCGCCCCTTGGTACGACAACTCAGGCAATTGCTTTGGAAGATATTTCCGAACGAAACGCAGCAACCCAAACAGGCCACGCATAGTGTGTTTGACCTGCAAAAGATGTATTTACAAAAAATCGGCATTTAATTTTCGTCTATGGATGTCAAGTTAGTTTTGAGATATGCCGATAGTTGGCTTCCGGTACTCCTCGTTTGGGGGGTGGTTTTCTTGCTGTTGGGCTACTGGGAAGTGCGCCGCCCCAATCGCCAAAGGCTCGTTTTTCGGCTTTCAGCCCTTGCCTTGGCTATGGTGGCTTTGGCTGCCTTGGCCTTGCAACCGGCTTGGCAAACCCGGAAACGCACCGAGAAAATTGTGCTGCTTACTGCGCGTCCTTTGCAAAGCACTTTAGACAGCCTTAGCCGGTTGAATCCCCAAGCCTTGTGGGTAGATTATGCCGGTCAGTCGGGGCGGGCAGCCTTGCCCTCGGTGGTCGATTTGGCACATTTGGCGCGCCAATATCCCGCTGTAGCGGAAGTGATAGTAGTCGGCGAAGGCATTCCTGCATATGATTTGCCTGTGGGCGCGTTGCCTTTTCGGCTAACCTTGGTACTCAATCCCACGCCAAGTGGCATACAAGCATTGCAACTACCCCAAAACCTCCAAGCACAGACCTATTTCACCATCGAAGGGCAATATGCACAAGCACCCACGGCTGAAACCTACTTGGTATTGGCTGATGAAGGCAAAGGACAAGATTCTGTGTTGTTGAAAGGTTCGGGCGGTTTTCAACTCAAAGGCTATGCGCCACTGGCCGGGCAACTGCTTTATAAAATTCGCTTGCGCGAAAAATCGGGCAAAATCATCCGTGAAGAACCCTTGCCCTTGGTCGTGGCCGAAGGCGCTCAGCCGCGGGTTTGGATATTCAATGCCTCACCAAGTTTTGAAAGCAAATACTTGAAAAATATGTTAGGCGATGCCGGCTACAGTGTCGCAACCCGATCGGTGGTGTCGAAAGGAAAGTTTAAAGATGAACGTGTGAATGCCGATCAAGCAGATTTTCAGTTGGCAGGCCAGTTGAGTCAGGCCGTCGATTTGATTGTGATGGACGCTGCCTATTGGGCGCTGCTTAGTCCCGCCGAGCAGGGGGCTTTGCGCTATGCTGTGGCTGAGCAAGGTGTGGGTTTATTGTGGCTTTTGTCGGAAAGTGACCCTGCCCAAATGGCCAACAACCCTTTGATGCAAGGCTTTGGGCTGGTGGCTCAAAATCAAGACACGGTGCAGTACAAAGCCAACAATCTGCAACAAAAGCAACCAGTAATGTTGCGTAAAATACCCTTTCAGTTTACTGAAAACCCCCAATGCAGGCCACTGCTCAAAAGCCAACAAGGCAACAGTTTGGCTGTTTACCGTCCGTGGGGCGTAGGCAAAGTAGGCATTAGTTTGCTAAGCCAGACCTTTCCGTTGGTATTGCAAGGGCATTCAAAAATATATGCCGAAATATGGCATCAGTTGCTGAATCCCCTTAGCCAAAAGCCTCAAAATCAAGCCATTTGGCACACCGACTCATGGTTGGTGTATCCCCATCGGCCTATGTTGTGGCGTTTGCAAACTGCCGAAACCCAACCTGTGGCCTTGTTGCAACACAAGGCTCAGACTATTGGCCGCAGTGTATGTACACAACACCCCGATTGGCCTCAACATTGGCTTACCAGTCTTTGGGCTAACGAAGCAGGGTGGCACCATTTGGCTACTGCGAAGGACAGTTTGCAAGCCAAAGCTTTTTATGTGATGCCTACCGAAAATTGGCAAGCCTTACACTTGCATACGCAGCGCCGAAGCAATGAGGCTTGGGTAGGCAGACAGTCGGCAATCCGCCGCGAAGCCTTACCGGCACAATATGCGGCCCAGACCGAACCCATTGCGGTTGGTTGGTGGTTTGTATGGTTGCTCCTTGCGGTTGCATATTTGTGGATAGAGCGTAAACTTTGATATAGTTGTAAGAAAATACTCCCTTGCAGGATTTGTCATTCAGATAATAAGTAGCTAAATTTGCATTCCAATTTTAGCTCACTTGGTGGAATTGGTAGACACGCCATCTTG
>DMHB01000129.1 GCA_003449595.1 Microscillaceae bacterium
TACCTAGTAAAATTTTGGATAAAAACATACGCGCTGACTTACAATCTATCACAGCAATGCCCTACAACCAGCCGGTTGTGGGTGTCCGATTTAAATTTTAGTGTTATGTTGTGGAATACCTCTTACAAAATATCTATTTCATTGACCCTCGTAGCGGGTTTGGTTTATTTGCTTGGCAGTACAACGGGCTGCAAAAATGCTTTCCAGTTAGAGCGCCGCAATCTTTTTTTTACTTTGCCGGTATCACAAGACTCGATTGGGTCTTTTGCGGCCAATGTGCAAGGCGAACTTATTGATGTAGCCAAATTGGGCAAGGACAGAATCATCGCTTATGGCCATTGTTGGAGTTTCGACAGAGATTCGCCTACCCTCCAAGATAGTGTAAGCTTATTGGGCGAAGACCCGCCAGTGGGTATATTTTCTTCTTCTTTGCGCAATTTAGTACCCAATACCCGATACAATGTAAGGGCCTATATCCAAACCAGCACCGAAGTGATTTACAGCAACCAAGTTAGTTTTACTACACGCCCTGCGATTCGCTTCATTGGCCGGGGAGTTTCCAGCATTGGGTTAGACTCAGCTCGGGTGGCCTCGTTGGTGGGCACCAGCCAACCCACCTTATTAGGCATCATTGATTCCGGATTTTGCTGGTCAACCAATCCCAATCCCGATATTAATATTAACCAAGGCCGTATTAGCACTGGAGTCATTACCACCTCGCCACAACTCATTGAGGCATTACTTACTGGTCTCACCCCCGGCACACGCTATTTTGTGCGACCTTATCTAATTTATGGAGGTGGGCGGCGCACCGAATACGGCTCAGAAACAAGCTTTGTAACCAGCCAATAACGTTTGGTTATTGAACCTCTTCGGCATCAAACAAAATAAAAAAGAGCCTGTCGGGATCGTCTGCGTTCAGCCGCAAGCGTCCTTTTACCTGAATGGCTTTGTAGTTCATCGCAATAGGCGTTTTGGCATTGATTTCTACCACTGATTCTGGCCCTGCGCCTCCGCAAAAGAAACATTGGGCAATGGGGTAATAAGACAAAATAAAGAACTCTTGCTCCTCTTTTTCCTCCAAAGGGTACATATAGCCTTTCAGCGTAACATAGGTGTTGTCTAAGGCTTTTACTTCAGGGGTAAACTCAGGAATATACTGGTTTTTTTGGACACGGTACTTTACTTTGAGCAAAATAGCCCACATATTGTCGTTGGCTACTGCTGCCAAGTCTTTTTTAAATTCTTCGTCCGAAGTATAACCCGATTGAAACCCGCCATTCAGCTTATGCGGATTGGCATCGAAGCTATACTGGCTGCTATTGGCACCGGCTTTGAGCTGAGGTGGGGCAAATCCAACAGAAAAGAAAGTATTATTCAATTGTGTAGCCAATTTGCCTGTTTTTGCTGAAGCAAGTGGCCCCTCAGTGGGCGCTTCCCACCAAGCAGACAAAGCCAAAGTTGTTAGGAAAACGAGTGTCAAAAAAAATGTTTTCATCTTGCGAATAAGGTTATTGTGCTAAGGTTTTAGAAATATCAATTTTATATACTTGCAGCGCAGGCAACAAGGCGGTTAGGATGCCTATGCCTACAACACCTCCATATACGAAAAGTTCAGCCCTGACCCACTGCCAAGCCTCCAATTGAACTTGGGCACTTTGGGCACTCCACGCACTTAGCATGGCAAGACTGCCGTGCCCCAACAGCCCACCCAAAGCTGCGCCTACCACCGAAAGCATCAGCCCTTCTAACAAAATAGCCCACAAAAGTTGTAGTTGGCTGGCGCCCAAAGTGCGCATAATGGCCAAATCGTAGCGGCGTTCTTTCAAGGCATTGAACAAGGCAATAAAAATACTAAGTGCCGAAATCAGTACCACCACCAGCGCAAAGGCGCGAATCATATCGGCTCCCAAGCCAATAAAACTTAGCAACCGGTTCAATTCACTGGCCGGAACAGCGGCTTGCATATTGGTTTCGGTATTGATATAACGCGGCAACATCAGGGCAGCCCTTGGGTTTCGGTAGGTTACTAACAATGCAGTGATTTCTTTGCCTTTCTTTACAGGGATCAACGAAATGGTTTTGTATTCTTCCTTTTTTTCTGTTGTTTCGACTTTTTTCGTAATCGTTTGTTGTGTTGCTTGGGTTTTTTCCGTAGTCGTTACTTGTTGCTTCTTAGGCTCATCGGCTTTGGGCATTTGGTAACGCAACTTGGGCTTTTCGAGGCTTTTCTGGCTGCTATCGGGCGGCGATGCTTCCGTTTTTGAATCAACTTCGACTGCTTTCTTTTCCTCTTGTTTTATTTCCTTTTTGGCTTCTTGTTGTACCGTAGTCTTTTGGGCTTCAGCCGAAGTGGTAGCCTGTTTTTGCTTGTCTTCGTGGTCGTGATTGGCATCGGAATGATTATCGTGATCCGTATCCTTGTCCTCGGTGTGTTCTTCGTGCACCTCCCAGATGCTTTCCAGCGAAGTCAAAATAACCTGATCGAGCACCGTTTGCGAAGGCCGCAAAATACCGACCACAACAAACTTTTTTTCTTCGTGCTGGTGCAGCGCCTCAGCGCCCAAGCCGTGCGCTCCGGCAAAGGTACTGCCTAATTTGAGTCCAGTTTTGCGTGCTACTTCGACACCGAGCACCACTTCCATAGGTTTTTGCCACAGCACACCAGCAGCCAAAGTAGCTTGGTAGTGTGCCGGATAGGCGTGTGTAGTGCCCACAATGCGATGCCCTTGGTAATTATCGCCCAACGACATCGGAATGGCTTTGGCAACAATGGAAGAATCTTGCGCAATGCGGTTGGCTTCGTCGAGCGAAATGTTGCCGGTAGGGTTATCGAGGTGATAAATGCTACACAAAATAATTTGCAGAGGGCTTCCCTTAGCGCCTATCACCAAATTAATGCCCTTGATGTTGCGCCGCAATTGATCGTTGGCTTGGCGGGTAACCAAAATCAAAAAAACGATGATGCCTACACCAAAAGCCAACAGCAATAAGTTGAGGGCCGTATTCAAAAACTTGTTGCGCAAATAGCTAAAGCTGAGTATGAGTACGTTCATAGCGGTTTTTTATCAGGTTTTGGACAAAGAACTAAGATCCAAACAATGCTTCAAATGTGTTTTGACGCGCTCGTCGTGGGTAGCTATCAACAGTGTAGCCCCAAATTCTTGGGCTTGGTTCAGCAACAAGCTAACCACCTGGGCTGCGTTTTCATCGTCTAGGCTGGCGGTGGGTTCGTCGGCCAATAGCCACTGAGGCCGGTTGAGCAAAGCACGCGCTACGGCTACCCGCTGGGCTTCGCCTTGGCTCAGTTGGTTGGGGTAAGCTTGCAATTTGGCCTCCATTTGCAAAGAGGCTAACAAAGCTTGGCAAACACTTTTTTGTTGTTTCTGCCCCGACAGCCATTGCGCCAACAATAAATTTTGCATCACCGTAAGGGTAGCCACCAAATGCGGTTTTTGGAAAACCAAGCCTATGTTTTTGGCGCGAAACATATCCAATTGTTTGGAAGATAAGGCACCAATATTTTGTCCGTTCATTTCTATCAGGCCGGTTTGCACGCGCAAAAGGCCACCAATCAAATGCAACAGCGTGGTTTTGCCACTACCCGATTTACCCAAAATTACCCAAGGTTGGCCTGCAGTTACGTCCCAACGGTCAAGCTGCAAAACTTGGGTTTTGCCATAATGGTAGCTCAATTGGTCAACTTTCAGCATAGCATTTTATGTTTTTGATTTACAAAACTACGTGATTTTCAGTGTATTCTCAGTAGGCACAGCAAGCGTGCTGAAAATCCGCAAAATCTTTGTTAATTTTATCGCCACAAACAAGCCTTATTGCGCTCAAAACAATGAAAAAGACCCATTTTCAAATTATTGCCGAAGAACTCTCTATTCGGGAACAACAAGTAGAAGCCACTGTATTATTGCTCGACAATGATGCCACTGTCCCTTTTATTGCTCGTTACCGAAAAGAAGCAACTGATTCTTTAGACGAAGTAGCCATTGCTCAAATAAGAGATCGCATCGCCCAGCTACGCGATTTGGACAAGCGCCGCGAAGCCATCCTCAAATCAATTGACGAGCAAGGAAAACTAACCGACGACCTGAAAAAATTGATTGAAGCGGCGCAAACGATGGCGCAGTTGGAAGACCTTTATCTGCCCTACAAACCCAAACGCCGCACCCGCGCCACCATCGCCCGCGAAAAAGGACTCGAACCTTTGGCCGAGTTGCTTTGGGAGCAAGCCGCCAGCACCGATCCCGAAACCGAAGCCGCTGCCTTCATCGATGCCGAAAAAGGAGTAGCCAACGCCGACGAAGCCTTGGCCGGTGCCCGCGATATTTTGGCCGAGCGCATCAACGAAGACTCGCAAGCACGCACCGAAATCAGAGAGTTGTTTTGGGAGCAAGGCATTTACACTACCCAAGTATTGCCCGACAAAGTCAAAGACCCTGACGCGCAGAAATACAAAGATTATTTTGAGTGGACTGAGCCGGTAAAAACTGCCCCTTCGCACCGTGTGTTGGCGATGCGCCGCGCCGAAAGCGAAAATATCCTTAGCATCGACATCAGCCCCAGCGAAGAAGAAGCCCTGATGATTTTGGAAAAAAGATTTGTCAAAAGCCATAACCCTTGCGGGGAACAAGTAAAAACCGCCGCCAAAGATGCTTATAAGCGTTTGCTCAAATCTTCGATGGAGACTGAAATCCGCTTATTATCCAAAAAACAAGCTGATACTGAAGCCATTACAGTGTTTGCACGCAACCTCAAAGAATTGCTGTTGTCGTCGCCTATGGGGCAAAAACGCATTTTGGCCATCGACCCTGGATTTCGTACAGGCTGCAAGGTGGTGTGCTTAGATGAGCAAGGCAAATTGCTACACAATGATGTCATCTACCCAGACCGACGCGCTTCGGAAGCCGCCCAAATGGTAAAATTCTATTGCGAAAAGTTTGCCATCCAAGCCATTGCCATCGGAAACGGAACTGCCAGCCGCGAAACCGAAACGTTTGTCCGTGAGTTAGATTTGCCTTCAAATATTACAGTAATTATGGTGAATGAAAGTGGTGCTTCGGTTTATTCGGCCTCGGAGGTTGCCCGCGAAGAATTTCCTGACCACGACATAACCGTGCGGGGGGCTGTTTCTATTGGCCGTCGCTTGGCCGACCCCTTGGCTGAGTTGGTGAAAATCGACCCTAAATCCATCGGCGTGGGTCAGTATCAACACGATGTGGATCAGCACCAGCTCAAGCAAAGTCTCGACGATGTGGTGATGAGTTGTGTGAACGCCGTAGGTGTTGAGGTAAACACCGCCAGCAAGCAATTGCTGATGTATGTATCGGGCTTGGGGCCACAATTAGCGCAAAACATTATTGACTATCGCAACCAAAACGGTGCCTTCAAAAGCCGCAGCGAACTCAAAAAAGTACCACGCTTAGGCGATAAAGCCTTCGAGCAAGCAGCCGGTTTTTTACGCATCAGCAACTCGGAAAATCCTTTGGATGCCAGCGCTGTACACCCCGAAAGCTATCCGGTGGTCGAGGCGATGGCGCGCGACTTGGGCTGTGCGGTGAAAGATTTGGTTCAAAATGACGGCCTTCGTGCACAAATCGACCTGAAAAAATATGCCAACGAACAGTTTGGCTTACCTACCCTGCGCGACATTATGCAAGAATTGGCCAAACCCGGACGCGACCCCCGTGAGCAGTTCGAAGTGTTTGAATTTACTGCCGGTATCAAAGAAATTGAAGATGTAAAAGTGGGGATGAGCTTGAAAGGCATCATCACCAATGTTACCAACTTTGGGGCTTTTGTCGATATTGGTGTGCACCACAATGGCTTGATTCACATCAGCCACTTAGCCAACCGCTATGTGAGCGACCCCAACGAGATAGTAAAAGTAAACCAAAAGGTAGAAGTTACCGTGTTGGAGGTCGATTTGGAACGCAAACGCATCGCGCTTTCGCTGGTGGGCGGCGGCCAAGGAGGTACGCAGCAATCGCAAAGCCAATCCAAAGGCCAAAAGACAGCCAACCAATCGGGCAAACCACAGAAAAAACAACCCGTCGAGGAGATGGACGATTGGCAAAGCAAGTTGCAAGCCCTCAAAAACAAGTTTAAATAGTAAAGAAGCGTAATATTCGATTTTAGAATTCTTTTAACGTATGGCAGGACATAGCAAATGGGCCAACATCAAGCACCGCAAAGGAGCTGCGGATGCACAACGCGCCCGACAATTTACCAAGTTTGTAAAAGAAATTATGGTGGCCGTAAAACTCAATGGCCCCGACCCGCAGTCGAATCCTCGCCTACGGATGGCTATTCAAAACGCCAAAGGGGTCAGTATGCCAAAAGATAACATCGAGCGAGCCATCAAAAAAGCTTCCGGCGCTGATGCCGATAACTACGCAGAGGTTACCTACGAAGGGTATGCCCCACACGGGGTAGCTGTTTTTGTAGAATGCACCACCGACAACATCAACCGCACTGTGCAAAATGTGCGCTCTTATTTCAACAAATGTGGTGGCAGTTTGGGCACCAATGGCTCTTTGCAATTTATTTTTGAACACAAAGGGATTTTTCTAATCCCTGCGGCCAATTTGGACGAAGAAACCCTAACGCTTGAACTGATAGATGTCGGCGCCGATGATTTTGAAAGCGCTGAGGGGTATTTCAATGTTAGCTGCCCTTTGGAGCACTTTGGGGCAGTTCAAAAGAAATTGGAAGAGCTTCAAATTGAAGCCGAAAATGCTGCCTTGCAAAGAATACCCAATACGTGGGTAAAGCTTGGCGACGAAGACCTGAAGAAGGTTATCAAGCTGATCGATTTGCTCGAAGAGGACGATGATGTGCAGAAGGTTTACCATAATTTAGAAATAAGTGATGCACAAATGGCGCTGATTTAACATAAAATAATTGCTATTTGTAAGCGTTGGATAGATTAGTTTGATTACAATTCTATCCAACTTTTTTATGGAATTTCCCCCTTTCCCAATACGCCTGCAAACTATTTTCAAACCTTTGTTGGGGCTATGGTTGCTTGGGCTTGGTGCTTGTAGCAACCGCGACCTCAACTGGGCTCCAAAATTGTACACGCCATTAGCCAAGTCAACGCTGTCGATTCAAAATATCCCGGGCTTACAAAACCAAGTTTTTGCGTCCAGCTCGGGCAATTTCAATTTAGCGGGTGGGGGTGTATTGGGTTTTACCGGGACAGTACCTTTCGTCGTGCCATTTAGCGGTGCCTCTACTACACCTGCGACTTTCAACATTGGCAACAACTATGTATCCTCATTTGCATTAGACACCTTGGTTTTCTCGGGTAGGCTTACCAATCCTTTACCCATCACGCTTAATCGAGGAATGCGCATCGTGATCCGCAATGTAGGACAAGCTACCCCTGCCATTGTACACACTACCAATCGCGATATTCCGGCCAACGGCACTTATACTTTTAGTGAAACAGCCCTCAATGTAAATTTAAACGATAACCTAAGTCTGGCCATCGAAGACATTGGTTCGCCGGGTAGTGCCACCCCCGTAACCTTCAACCCGGGAACGCCCTTAAGTGTTAGCTATCAGTTCAGATTTGCCATTGGCAGCATTACGTTTTTGCCTAACCGCAGCATTCCTATGCAGATTGATGATAGTTTTCGGTTCAACTTCCAAAATGCACAAGAAATCACAGGCGATATTTTGCTGAATAAAGAAAGTAATTTCCCACTTAGTTTACAGGTGCAGGTTTTGTTTTTAACCGGGGGTTCTATTGTGGGTGCTGTGCCTCCTACGGGCATAGCCATTGCCGCAGGCACACCCGCCAGTCCTACCTTTGGCCAAACCCGGGTCAGTGCATCTGATTTGTTGAACCAACTTAAAACAGCCGACGGTATCCGTGTGTTGGCAGTTTTTACGACTCCTGCTACTCCGGCCACCATCAATAAAAATTCTGCTTTGAGAGTACAACTTACCGCAGACGCTCAAGTAAAACTCAATAACCAATAACACCTAACAAATTGCCTTGTATGCAACAAATTTTTACTCATCGATGGTTGTGGGTAGCCCAGCTGGGTTTGGGTGGATGGCAACCACTTCTGGCTCAAAATAATGCTCCAATTCAGTATGGCACTCATTTTCCTATTCAAACCGCCCGGTTTGCCCCCAGTAAATTGGGCGATAATCATAACCAACTGAACATCAACCTGATGAATATGTATGTGTGGACAAGTAACAACTTTGCCAACTACAATGACATCAACAACACCTTTATTCAGCAAAACATCAATACAGCAGTAGTACAGAAAGAACTGGGCGAATTGAGCGACAGAAACCACTTGGGGGTGGGCGTATATTTCCAGCCCATATCGGTTTCATACAAATTTCTTAAAAGGTTGGGTATTCATAGTATCAACAACGAGAAACAAATCAAACAAGCCCCTTATGTGCCAACCAACTACCCTTACAAAGATGTGGAGGAGCGATTTACGGTATCGTTTGAAGTAGCTGAACGTGTGGAAGCCAATTTAATTTTTTCGAAGCAACTCGCCGAATTGGTGTGGTATGGCAATGGCGATGCGCGTTTTTTAGGTCGCACAGTCAACCTTGGAGACTATGGCGGCAATTTCTTCTACCAGCGTGAAATAGCCGTAGGATTTGCTATGCCGATTGAAGATTATCTTTTCCGATCCGATCGCTATAAACTGCGCGTGGGAGGTCGTTTGAAATACATTATGAGTATGGCCAACGTTTACAATCCGTCGTCGCGGATGCAACTGACCACCAATCCGGCCACGGTCACTACCCAATCTTCTTTGCTATTCGACATCAACTACCGCCTGAACAGCGCCAATTCCATAGGTAGAAATTTTGACAACATCGATCCGCTGAACCTATTGACCAGCATTGCAGGCCACGGTATGGGCATAGACCTTGGCGGAACTTTTACGCTGGACGAGCGCTTGGCTTTTACAGCCAGTTTGTTGGATGTGGGCTTTGTGAGCTACTCGACCAAAACCAGCAACTACAGCACCCGTCAAAACATCAACTTCGATGGGGTGGCCGTTACCGGATTAGGCACTGGTAGTAGTACCAATGTATTGGATTCGCTTAGTAGGTTGGTGCAAGGCGTGGCTTCTACAGGCCGCTACACCACGCCACTGCCTACGCGGTTGGCTATCCAAGCCGAGTACCGCATCCCGGGTGTGAATCGGAATGGAGTTCCCTATTTCAAACACCAATTTTTCTTGACTTATACCCAAGGTTTTCTGAACTATGGTTCGGCCATCACGCGCCCCAACCTGATGATGGGCTATACTTACGACATCAAATCGGTGTTCAATGTGGGGCTATCGATGAGTGTGGGAGGCTATAACCAGTTCACAGCAGGTCCCTTTTTCTCGGTGAGGGCAGGGGCATTCCGGTTTGGACTTGGCTCGGGCAACATCGCAGCATTGTTTCTCAAAAACGTCAATACCGGCGTAGATTTTACATTTAATTTGGGTCTGGCTTTTCGCTAATTTTCTTCCTCTGAATACTGAAAATGCAACACGAAACAACTTTTTTTGATAAAGGATGGGTGTCTTTCGACCTGGGCAAATATCGTCCTTGTCACGGCACTTATTGTTTTTTTGACTATGACAATCTCCCACCCGTTGATGAAAGCTTATTTACAGGTAATTTTCAGTGGATGCCTCTCCTGCCCAAGCGCTTGCAAAAAGCCGCCGAAGAAGATGGACAGGCTCGCATTGACTCGCTGATTTATTGGAAAAATAAAATCACCAACCTGCAACAACAAGCACAAACCTTGGGGCTTATTTTGCCCGAGTCGTTTGTTACTTGGATGACCAACCCTGATTTTTTGGATACAGTAGCGTCGTTATCGTGTACTGCCTGTTATTTTGATTTGTCTGAAACGCTCATCAAACTTCCTTTTCCCGAAGAGGACGGCCATGTGGTTCGTTTCTTAAACGACCAGCAAGATGTCATTTGTTGGTATCTATACTTACACCCTCAAAAATCGCCTTTGCAATTGACATCGTCCCTCTTTTATGCCA
>DMHB01000131.1 GCA_003449595.1 Microscillaceae bacterium
GCTACGTAGCAAGCAGTTGTTCCATCGTGGGGATGTCGGCTTCTAAAATGGCCAAGGCGCGCTGCCCATCGGCCAACCGGCCAATCAATACTCCTTCTTCAGGCTCGGCGTTGCGGTTGAAATGGAAAGTATAAGTTTCGACAGTAAACAACCCGGAGGCTTTTTCGACCGGGCCGGGGAGGGCGGCGGCATTGATTTCTGCCTGTATAGCATCGTATTTCATAGCCTGCCAAGGGGTTTTGCCGGGGGTGTCGCCATATACGCCGATGGCGTGTTTGGTGATGTACCAGCCCAAGGCAGTAACCATCACTTTTTTGTGTTTTTTAGCCCTTATCTGATCTACTGCCTCCACAATGCTGTGCATCGCATAATTGTTGCCCGCGCCCCCGAAATACGAAAGCCCGCCGGTCAGCGAAATGGGACGGGGTTCGTCCGGCTGTAGCCCGATGGCTTCCATCCCGATTTCGACCGCGCAAGGGAAACAACTATAAATATCGAACGCATCGATTTCGCCAAGCGCCACACCGGCTTGTTCCAAGGCCAAGCGGGAGGCTTGACGGATGGCTGGCGATTCGCAAAGATTGGGGCGGCAGCTTACCTCCCAAATCTCGTTGAGCGAAGCCCCTCCCATCGGGAACACCCATTTTTCTTGCGGAATGCCCAAGCGTTGCGCTTCTGCGACGGTAGTAAGCACCAAAACCGCCGTTTGATCGACGTTGATATTGGCCACCATCCGCTTGGTAAATGGAAAAGAAATATAACGGTTATCGTCGGTAGGAGTAGCAATTTCTTCGGCTGTGTATGCCTGCTGGCTCCAAGCGTGTGGGTTTTGGGCGGCTACTGCCGAAAGGCGCGCATAAAGCTTTCCGATTACGGCTTGGTGTTCGGCAATGCTGCGTCCGGCTCTGGCGCGGAGCGCATTCTCGAAAAAAGGATACACTTGCGTAGGCAGAAACATTTTGTAGTTGGCCTCTACCGGGTGGTTGGGTACAATTTCTACCCCGTCTAACTTGGCAGGATTTTTCTTTGGCGGCCAATCGAGTTTCAAACCACTTTTGAGCGCCTTGCCTTGGCCATAGTTGGCTTCGGCTCCGGCAATGAGCACGGCTTTGATTTCGCCTGCTTCAAGCATTTTGGCGGCTTTGTTGACCAAATATTGGGGCGTATTGCCGCCAATGGTCGTGTAGCGGGTTTCTTGGGGTTGAATGCCCAACAGGTTTGCCAAATCGCCGGCTACGTCTTCGTAGCTATGGGTAATAAAATTGACCACCCACACGGCATCGATGGCGGTTTGCATCGAGCCGACTCCGGTATCTTGGAGGGCATTTTGAGCAGCTTGCTGCATCAAGGTCAGTGGGTCGGCGGGCAGTCGGCCTTCTTGCCAGCGTTGGGTGTATTGGTTTACACCTACTACAATGGGGGTTTGGGGGTTGAACATATCAGGAGTTGTGTTTTTTGTGTTTTGAGTAAAGTTTAAGCACGCAAATCAACAATAAAAAAACAATTTGGCAAAAACCAGCAACTGCTCAGAGGTTTAATTTGCGCAAAGCGGTTGCTTTCCAGTGGGTGATGCCTACGACCAAGAGGGTCATACAGCCGCCAAATACGACGGAAGGCACCAAGCCCAATAATTTAGCCGCTACGCCCGACTCGAAAGCCCCGATTTCGTTGGACGAACCAATGAAAATATTGTTGACTGCCGATACACGCCCTTTCATATTTTCGGGGGTGTGGTGCTGAAGAATGACGCTGCGGATGACCACGCTGACGCTATCGAACACCCCACTGAGAAATAACATCGCCATTGAAAGCCAAAAAGAGGTGGACAAGCCGAACCCAATGATGCACAAGCCAAATCCGGCAACGCACGCCAACAACACCACCCCTGCTTGTTTTTTGACAGGATAATAGGCCAAGACAATAGCCATCGCGACAGCACCCATCGCCGGAGCAGCCCGCAAAAAGCCTAAGCCCTGCGCGCCGACGTGTAAAATGGTATCGGCGAAAGCCGGAAGCAATGCCACTGCACCGCCAAACAAGACCGCAAACAGGTCTAACGAAATAGAGGCCAAAATAAGGGTATTGCCAAATACAAATTGCAAGCCTTCTTGAATTTTGGCAAACATCGATTCGTGCGGCTCGGCTGGGGGTACGGGTTTAGGCCGGATGAGCAGGCAGAAGAAAAAAGCCAGCCCAATGAGTATAAACTGGATGAAATAGGTGGCCGAAAGCCCTACCCATCCATACAGCAGTCCGCCGAGCGCAGGGCCACATACTGCGGCTACTTGCCAGTTGGTGCTGTTCCAAGCAATGGCGCTGGGTAGTTCTTCGG
Source organism: Microscillaceae bacterium (assembly GCA_003449595.1). Lineage (GTDB taxonomy): Bacteria > Bacteroidota > Bacteroidia > Cytophagales > Microscillaceae > UBA8158. Next base: position 2,333 of record DMHB01000131.1, read on the forward strand.
GTTTTACGATTTGGGTGAGGATGGCAAAATGCGCCGGAGCAATGAAACTTCGCGCCAAGCCCGTGAGGAAAATGAGTGTGAAAATGATGTAAAGCGGGTTGGCTACCCAGTTGCTGAGGGCGGGCAATGAAAACAACCAAAGCAATAGCGCTGTAGCGAAAAGCACTGACAAGCCCCGAATCAGAATCAGGCGGCGGCTCATCACATCGACCCAATAACCGGCAAACAAAGCCATACTGAGATAGGGAATGGCTTCGGCCAAGCCAATCAGCCCCAAGGCCAAGGGGTCTTTGTGGCTTAGTTCGAACACTTGCCAGGCTACTACAACGGCTTGCATTTGGATGGCTAAGGTGATGCACATTCGCATCGCCAGGAAAAAACGAAACTCTACATTCGCGAAAGCGGCATAGGTGGTTGAGTTAGAAGCAACGGACATAGGGTCGGAATAAGGATAATGTAGCTCAAAATTAAGAGGTTTTCTTGGGGAATGCTGCATCAACATTGCCCAAGGGCAAGGAGCGATGGCCCGAAGTTTATTTTTTAACCTTGGGCGAAATGCCGTAACTTTGAAGATTTAGCTTCAACAAAACAAGTATGGAAATGCAAAAAGTAGTAGTAGTAACCGGAGGCAATCGCGGCATTGGCAAAGAAATTTGCTGACAACTGGCTCAAATAGAAGGCATACAGGTGGTGCTGACGGCGCGTAATTTAGAGAAAGCCAAATTGGCCGCAGCCGAGCTGGGTTCGCAGGTGATGGCCGCCGAGTTGGAGGTCAGCGATTTGCTGAGCGCCAAAGCGTTGGCACACGACTTAGAGAAAAAATTTAAGAAAGTCGATGTGCTAATCAATAACGCCGGCATAATTGGCAACAAGCCAGCTACCGCCTTTGATTTGCTGGAAATCAAACAAGTATTTGAAACCAATTTTTTTGGGATAATTACCACCACCAAAGCCTTGATGCCGCTGCTTCAGAAAAGCCCAGAAGGCCGCATCATCAACCTTTCGAGCGGAATGGGTGCGTGGGCAGACTTGACGGGTGGGTATGCCGGATATCGGTTGTCGAAAACGGCGCTCAATGCCTTTACAGTGCTGTTGGCCAATGAGTTAGCCACTACTGGTATCAAAGTAAATGCGATGTGTCCGGGCTGGGTAAAAACCGAGATGGGAGGCGCTTCGGCTCCTCGCAGTGTGTCGCAAGGAGCCGATACGGCGGTGTGGTTGGCTACGGAGAAACAGATTCCCACAGGCAAATTTTTTAGAGATAGAAAGCCTATTAATTGGTAAAAAGGTTACCTTTTTTGGGCAGTAGGTATAAAGAAGCAGTAGAAAATCCAGGCTTTCACCATATGTTTGATTACTATCCCATTTTAAAAAGTTATATCAAAATATCCATACTTAAATCCATTGAAAATCACAGCCATTCCTATTAATCATTTGCTGGGTGTGTGCTTTATCTTCTTATTAGGTTGTCCGATGGGTTTGGAAGCGCAGCAAGTGTTTGTGGTAGATGAAAGCATAGAAAACAAGCATCAGAAAATTGGGCAATATTTCACCATTTGGAAAGATTCTACCCGCCAAGTGGGGCTTGAAACAGTCAGCCAGGCAGCCTTTCAAAAAAACTTCCAAAAACCCAAGAGTCTTACTTTAGGCCGCCAAACAGACATCATCTGGATTAAATTGCAGGTGTATAATCCTCAAAAAGTACCTTTGAGAATCGCTTTTCAAAATGTGTTTTTAGACAGTCTGATACTTTACCAACCTTGGGCTACTAACGCAAAACAAAGCGTGGTACTCAATGGAGATGCCGTAGTTTTCCACCGGAGACTTGCCAAAGAAGTTCTGCCTTCTTTCGATTTGATACCTCATCCCAAACAGGATACTACAACTTATTATTTTCAGATAAAATCCATTAGCAGAGTTCAAATTAGTGCGCAAGTAGGCACCATCGATTCTTTACGTAATTATTATTATTCTAAATATATTTTAGAAGCGATGATATATGGTGCCTTGCTGACCATTATTCTTTACAATTTGTTCATTTATTTGATTCATTCTTCAAGGCGCCATGCCGTTTGTATTTGACATTTGTGCACTCTTGAAACAAAACATATCAAAGTGGTAAACCG
>DMHB01000411.1 GCA_003449595.1 Microscillaceae bacterium
CCTAATGGATGCTTATGCTTGCACTGAGTGTGGACGCTGTACTTCGCAGTGCCCTGCTAACCAAACGGGCAAAAAATTATCGCCGCGCAAAATAATGATGGACACCCGCGATAGGCTTGAAGAAGTTGGTGCTGCCCTTGAAAAAGGAAAAACCTTGGAAGAAGCCTTGGAGCAGGGAGATATGCTTTACAGCGATCGCTACATATCGAAGCAAGAAATTATGGCTTGTACCACTTGTAATGCCTGTGTAGATGCCTGTCCTGTTAACATCGACCCACTATCTATCATTCTGCAAATCAGGCAACACATTACGATGGAAGAAACCGCTACACCGGCTTCTTGGAACAGTATGTTTTCCAATATCGAAAACAATATGGCTCCTTGGAAATATGCCCAAGCCGATCGATTCAACTGGGCACAACAATTATAAGGCAATCAAGTTCCCTCTTTTAAACATTAAAAACTGAATTTACTATGAGTGAATATAAAATTCCGGTGATGGCCGAATTAGCCGCCGAAGGCAAAACTCCCGAGGTGCTCTTTTGGGTGGGTTGTGCAGGTTCTTACGATACACGCGCCCAACAAGTAACCTTATCGATGGTCAAAATTTTAAATAAAGTAGGCATTAATTTCGCTGTTTTAGGCACTGAAGAAGGCTGCACAGGCGACCCTGCCAAGCGTGCAGGTAACGAGTTTTTATTTCAAATGCAAGCCATCAGCAATATTGAAACACTTAATATGTATGGCATTCAAAAAATTATTACTGCCTGCCCACACTGTTTCAACACTTTAAAAAATGAGTATCCTGAGTTGGGTGGCAACTACGAAGTAATCCACCATTCTACCTACATCCAACAACTAATCGATGAGGGTAAAATTAAACTTACCGATGCCTCTGAATTCAAAGGCAAGAAAATTACTTATCATGACTCTTGTTACTTAGGCCGAGCGAACAATATATATGAAGCACCTCGCAAAGTGCTTGAAAAATTAGATGCCGACTTAGTAGAAATGAAACGTTGCCGCAGCAAGGGGCTTTGCTGTGGTGCCGGGGGATCCCAAATGTTCAAAGAACCGGAACAAGGGAAAAAAGACATCAACATCGAACGCATCGAGGATGCCTTAGAAACCGGCGCCAAAGTCATTGCGGCAGCCTGTCCCTTCTGTATGACTATGTTGACCGATGGCACCAAGTTCAAAGAAAAAGAGCACGAAGTAAAAGTATATGATATTGCCGAATTGGTAGCCAAAGCTGAGGGTTTGACCTAATTCATTTAGAATAAAGCACTGAGCATAAAAAAAAGGCTGTCTATTGCATATCAGACAGCCTTTTTGATTAGGTTTTTTGTTTTTTCTTGCGTGCTGCCGGAAACAATACATTATTCAAAATAAGCCTGTAACCCGCCGAATTGGGGTATAATGCCAAATCGGTGGGATCTTCCCCTACCAGATGTTGGTAATCTTCAGGATCGTGGCCTCCATAGAAAGTCCAGAAACCCTTCCCGAAAATGCCGTGAATATAACGCGCTTCATCAATTTTTTTATTTTCACCCATCACCACGACATCGGGCTTGATCAATTTCTTTTTAAATGCGGTAGTTTGCCCTAAGAAACCCTTTACAGCGCTCAAATGATTTTGTGTGAGCATGGTTGGGATGGGATCCCATTTGGCAGAAAAAGTAAAAAGCGTAAAAAAATCGTTGTTCTCAGATAACCCCCTATCTATCTGCTGATTATCTATATTAGAGTATTCATACTCGTAGGGGTTTTTACTGATGATAAAATCGCGAAAAGCAAAGGTAGGCTCAAAATTAAGTTTGCTTTGCGCATTGGGATCTGCCCCGTCGCCATCATACATCGACTCGCAAATATCAACCCCATCGGCGGCAAGGGCTATATCGTAGGTGTCGGCTGCAGAGCACATCGCAAACAAAAATCCACCATTTGCGCAAAATTGGCTTATTTTTTTCACCACCGCCAGTTTGAGTTGCGACACCTTTGCGAAACCAAACTTGCGAGCCGTTGTTTCAAATTCTTCTTGCTGTTTGATATACCAAGAATGATTTCGATAGTTGGCATAAAATTTTCCATACTGGCCGGTAAAATCTTCGTGATGGAGGTGTAGCCAATCATATTCCGGCAGTTTGTCCAACATTACTTCATCATCAAAAATAACATCGTAGGGAATCTCGGCATAAGTCAATACAAGGGTTACGGCATCGTCCCAAGGTTGTTTGGTTTTAGGAGAATAGACTGCTATTTTCGGGATTTTATCCAAACGCATCGCATCCATATTGACATCCGGATTGGAGATTTCAGCCTTTATTTGCGCTGCTTGGGCATCCGAAATAACTTGATAGCTAATGCCTCTCACTATCAGTTCGTTTTCAAAACTTTGCTGATAGGTAAACATAAAACTCCCCCCTCTATAATTGAGCAGCCAATCTACCTCCGAGCCTTGCTTAAGAACCCAATATGCAATACCATAGCTTTTCAGGTGGTTCTTTTGCGTATTATCCATTGGCACCAAAATCGCACTGGCCAACAGTTGAGCCATTGATCCCAATCCAAGCCAGAATAGACTCGTGAAGAGTAAGAAATATCGTTTCATAAAGTGGAAAGGATTTTTTAAGAATACAAAATTAAATTCATTGGTAAAGTGTTTATCTTTGTAAGATAAAATAAAAAAACTATCTCATTATGAATTTTACGGAAAATGTGAGAGAAGGTATTCGATCTATCCAAGATAATTGGTTGCGCACTACCCTTACCGCT
>DMHB01000242.1 GCA_003449595.1 Microscillaceae bacterium
GGAGGCGGATTTGGTATTGGTAGATGAAAACTAACCTGACAAAAAAGTGTAAAAATGTCAGCTTGGCACTGCAAAAATGTCAGGAAAAAACCCAAGATACGCATTGGCATAAGAAATGTTAAAAACTTATTTGAAAATCATTCAGTCATTCATAAAATGTGGGTAGATAAATCTTTATCTTATTTTTTGCCCCATTTTTCAAGTTTGGCAATATGATTTTTGATTTTGTATGGTATAATTTTTAAAACTCAAAACAAAAGCAAGTTATATGGCATTGACAATCAAACCCTTAGCTGACCGCGTGTTGGTAGAACCCGCAGCTGCTGAAGAGAAAACAGCCTCTGGCATCATTATCCCTGATACAGCACAAGAAAAACCTCAAAAAGGTCAAATTGTGGCTGTAGGCAATGGTAAAAAAGATGAACCTTTGACCGTAAAAGTTGGCGACACCGTGTTGTATGGCAAATATGCCGGTACAGAAATCACCGTAGATGGCAAAGAGTATTTGATTATGAGAGAATCTGACATTTTTGCCGTTTTATAAGTCGTTCGCTGTTCGTTTGATTTTTTTCATTTTTTTATTGATTTTATTAACTCATTTAAACGCTACAAAAAAGTATGGCTAAGAACATATTTTTCAACACAGAAGCAAGAGACAAACTCAAAAAAGGGGTTGACATTTTGGCTGATGCTGTAAAAGTAACCCTCGGTCCTAAAGGACGCAATGTGATTTTAGACAAGAAATTTGGTGCCCCAAGCATCACCAAAGATGGTGTTACAGTGGCTAAAGACATCGAACTGAAAGATGCCATCGAAAATATGGGCGCTCAGTTGGTAAAAGAAGTAGCCTCTAAAACTGCCGAAACTGCCGGCGATGGTACTACCACTGCTACTGTATTGGCGCAAGCTATCTTCGCTGCCGGTATCAAGAACGTAGCTGCAGGTGCCAATCCTATGGATTTGAAGCGCGGCATCGACAAAGCTGTAACTGTTGTGGTCGAAAACCTCAAAAAACAGTCTAAGCAAATCAATAGTGGCAACGAAATCGCTCAAGTAGCTACTATTTCTGCCAACAACGACGAAGAAATCGGTAAAATGATTGCCGATGCAATGGACAAAGTAGGCAAAGACGGTGTCATCACTGTGGAAGAAGCCAAAGGCACTGAAACCGAAGTGAAAACCGTAGAAGGGATGCAGTTCGACCGTGGCTATCTTTCTCCTTACTTCGTAACCGATACTGAAAAGATGGAAGCCGAACTTGAAAACGCTTACATCTTGATTTCTGAAAAGAAAGTGTCTTCGATGAAAGAATTACTTCCTGTATTGGAAGGCGTAGCACAATCTGGTCGTCCTTTGTTGATCATTGCTGAAGATGTGGACGGCGAAGCGTTGGCTACTTTGGTAGTTAACAAAATTCGTGGTGCTTTGCGCGTAGCTGCTGTAAAAGCACCCGGCTTTGGCGATCGCCGCAAGGCTATGCTCGAAGACATTGCCATCTTGACAGGCGGCACTGTGATTTCTGAAGAAAAAGGCTATAAGCTTGAAAATGCTACAATGGACTATTTAGGCCGCGCCGAAAAAATAATCATCGACAAAGACAACACAACCATTGTCAATGGTGCCGGCAACAAAGACAATATCAAAGCGCGTGTCAATGAAATCAAAGCACAAGTAGAAAAAACTACTTCTGACTACGATCGCGAAAAATTGCAAGAGCGTTTGGCCAAACTTTCTGGCGGGGTGGCTATCCTTTACATTGGTGCGGCTACTGAGGTAGAAATGAAAGAGAAAAAAGACCGTGTGGACGATGCACTACACGCTACCCGCGCTGCCGTACAAGAAGGTGTGGTTACCGGTGGTGGTATTGCCCTGATTCGTACCATCGAGTCGCTTACTACTGTAAAAACTTTGAATGAAGACGAAGCTACCGGTGTCAACATCATCCGCACAGCTTTGGAAGCGCCTTTGCGTACCATTGTAGCCAACGCCGGTGGCGAAGGTTCGGTAGTAGTTCAAAAGGTGAAAGAAAGCAAAGAAAGCTTTGGCTACAATGCCCGCACCGATCAGTACGAAGATTTGATGAAAGCCGGTGTAATCGACCCAACCAAAGTAACCCGTTTGGCTTTGGAAAACGCCGCGTCTATCGCTTCGTTGTTGCTGACTACTGAGGCCGTTATTGCCGATGAGCCGGAAGATGAAAAAGCCCCTGCTATGAACCCAGGTATGGGTGGTATGGGCGGTATGATGTAATTCATCCTGTCATTTGGCATTTTCCCTTTGCAGGGAATTCAATTTTACCCCGAAAGTCTTGGCTTTCGGGGTTTTTTGATGCCCTGCGGCCAAGATGGCTAAGGGGATTGTTGGGTGAACTATAAAATTGTTTCAAAAGCATTCTTCTTAGCCCATTGATCTGCGTTTATAAACCTGAAATTCCAATCAAGCGCATCAGTTTTGTAGTTTTGCTGACCACAGGTCTGGAGACCTGCGGCAGTGGTGGAGATAACACCTGACAGGGCGGAAATATCTAAAATAATTGCTTTATGGAAAGAAAAAAATTATTGGAATGGGTTAAAATTTCTCAAGAAATAATTAATAACCGTGAGAAAATATTTGTGTGTCCTGAAAATAACCTTCATATCATAGAATACAATTTTGAGTATTATTCAAAATATAATAAAAAAGAGCTTCATCTGAGATGTAAAATTTGTGATTTACACCTAACATTTACAATTATTACTGAGAATGATGAAAATCTTCTATCTTGACTCTCCCCGTTATTCGTAGCTCCCACAAAGCGCCCTTGAGCATCCATGAAGAACCTGTTTACTTTGCAGTGTTGTC
>DMHB01000292.1 GCA_003449595.1 Microscillaceae bacterium
ACGACCCTACAGCCTTACGCGGCAGGATGGAATGACCACCGCTTCTTGGGTTGCCATTACTTTTCTGACCAAACCCACCGACACCGAAATCCTGAAAAAATTTGTGCAATTGGTCAATCCGCAAGGTGCTTGGCGGCCTATCCGCCAGCTGCTCAACCTAAAAGCAGAGCGAGCCTCCCAACTTTGGTTGTTAGGTTTGTGTTGGATTTCAGCCATTGTAGCGGCTTACTCCATTTTATTTTTAATTGGCGAGCTAATTTTTCAGGAATGGGTGCGCGCCGGGGTTTATACTTTTATATTTTCGCTTTCGCTGATAGCCTTGGGTTATTTTTCGAGAGAGGTAAAAATTTTTGAAGACTAAGCTTTTTACATAGTGGATTTGATTTTGCAACATACCGACGGGCTGAACCCTGCATTTAGAAATTTGGTGAAACAGTTAGATGCTTGGTTGGCAGTTACCGATGGCGACGAACACAGTTTTTATGCCCAATACAACACGCTGGATCAAATCAAGCACGTTGTATTGGCTTATGACGGTGAAACTCCGGTAGGTTGTGGGGCATTCAAGAAATGGGATGACCACACCGCCGAAATCAAAAGAATGTTTGTATTGGACGATTATCGCGGGAAAGGGATTGCTACAAGCGTATTAGCTTCGCTTGAGGCTTGGGCTAAAGCCGAAGGTTTTGAACAAGTAATTTTAGAAACCGGCAGACGCCAAGAAGATGCTGTAGCATTATATCTAAAAAATCAATATATCGTTACTCCTTGCTATGGTCAATATGTCGGCATAGCCAATAGCATTTGCTTTGCAAAAGCATTATAAAAAAACACAGCCCTCAAACAGAAAGAAGGCTGTGTCATCGGTAAAAAGCAACAAAAGCACCAATTATTAAAGCACATTCAAACGGCGATATACTTCGCTTTTATAAAGTCGGCCAATAGGCAATACTTTTTCTTGGACTACAGCCGTCATTTCTTGCATATAATCTATGTGTTCGGCATTGGCAATGAATGAACGGTGCAGACGAACAAATTGCTTGGATGAAAGCAATTTGCGCTCTATACCTTTCATCGTTGAGTGGATAATGAATTTTTTGGCGTTGTGGGTGTGCAACATTACATAATCTGCCATAGCTTCTACATACAGAATATCACTATACTTCAGTTTTACTAATTTTCCTTCATTTTTGATGAACAAGCCATTGCCGTAGTGTTCTACATCCATCCTGATTTTTGAAATCAAGTCAGTAGCCTTATGAACCGCTTTTATAAATCTGGGGTATTCAATGGGCTTCAACAAATAATCTAAAACATTCAACTCGAAAGCTTCTACTGCATAATCGGGTTTAGAGGTGGTTAAAATGATGCCAATGTTAGAATTGTTTAGCGTGCGGATAAACTCTAAGCCTGACATATCAGACATTTGCACATCTAAAAAAATCAAATCGATATTTCTTTCACTTTTTACTGCATCTAAACCATCCAAAGCGTTGCGGCAATCTTGGCGGAGAATAAGGGGAGGGGTCTTTTCGATAAAATGCTTCAATACTTTTCTTGACATTTCATCATCGTCAACAATAAGGCAATTCATAAAGTTACTCAGTTTAAATTTTGAAAAATGAATATGGTAATACTAAAGTTTTAAATACTTTCAATGCTATTTGTCTGAAAATATACGTCGTTTATACATTCGTCGAAAACAACATCACTGCAAAGTTATAGGCATATTCTAAATTAACAAGTAAATAGCCTCTTTTTTATGAGACTTTTCCCTGATAAGCAAAAAATGAGTTGTTAGTGAAGTTAAATTATCAATAAATTTGGAAAATAATCTGATTACATATTTTAACATTGGTAGTTTCAAAAATAAATTTTAACCAATTTATTGTAGCTTAATCATCATATTTTAGACACAACTTTATCGTATATACACAAAAAAACTGCCGCATCGGATTGGGCAGTTTTCAGAAGTATTTTTAAAAAAAAGTCGGAGCACCTATTCAAACCAGTCCGGGTGCATTTGTACGGTTATCGGATCGACTTGTCGAAGGCGTTGGAGCAAAGCAGCGGTTTTGGACAGTTCATAAGCAAAGAAATAGCGCATCGTTTGAACCTTACCCTGCACAAATTGCGCATCAAGTTCGACAGCCGCAGCGGTTTGGGTAGCTCCTTGCGATACGACCGAAGCAGTTGTTTCCGTTTTTTGTTCAGTCCAAACTTGGGTTGCTTTGGTAGCCTGAAGCAGCCATTGCCAAGCTACGGCAATGATGCCTGATAGTTCGAGGTATAAAGTGGCATCGGCCAAGAAGGTTTCTACACCGTGTTGGGATGCCAAGCCCACCAAATGCTGGGTGATGGCCACATATTGTTGCAGCACCTCTTCCAATTGCTGCGCAGCAGGATTCAACTGGGGGTGTGTTTTTGCTTGTGCGATGGCTTGTTGCATTTCAGCCATCCACAATTGGAAAGCCTTGCCGTTGTGCATCGTAACTTTTCTACCTAAAAGGTCTAACCCGTGGATGCCTGTGGTACCTTCGTGGATGGGGTGAATACGGCTTTCGCGAAAAAACTGCTCTACCGGAAAATCTTTGCAATAGCCTGCACCACCCAAGCATTGCACGGCGGCACTTGTGCTCAAAATTCCCATTTCAGAGGGATAAGATTTGGCTATCGGGGTGAGCAAATCGAGCAATAAATGATAATTTTCTTGGGCTTCCCCTTCGCTCACGTGTGCCATATCGGCATACAAACTGGTTTGCAACAGCAACGACAAACAGCCTTCTACAATGGATTTTTGGAATAAAAGCATTCGCTTTACATCCGCGTGCTGAATGATAGGAATTTGGGGGAGACTTAGGTCTTTGTTATCGATTTTTCGACCTTGTGGGCGTTCTTTGGAATATTGCAAGGAAGCGTAATAAGCTGCCGAGGCTATGCCAACAGCATTCATTCCGACACCAATGCGGGCCTCGTTCATCATTTGAAACATATAGGTCAGTCCTTTGTGCGGCTCGCCCACCAAATACCCGTGGCAATCGCCTCGCTCGCCAATTTGTAGGTGAGCAATGGGTGCACCCTTGTAGCCCATTTTATGATAAACACCGGCAGTTTGCAAGTCATTGGGCACTAATTGGCCTTGCGCATCCAGTCGTTTTTGAGGTACTACAAACAACGAAATACCTTTCACACCGGCGGGTGCCCCTTTTATTTTGGCCAGCATCAGGTGTACAATGTTATCGGTTCCATCGTGGTCGCCGCAGGAAATATAAATTTTTTGGCCTTTTATCAAATAATGCCCTTCGGCGGTAGGCTCGGCAGCAGTGGTAATATCCGACAAAGAACTGCCCGCATCAGGCTCGGTCAAAGCCATAGTGCCTTGCCATTCGCCATTCAGAATTCGGGGTATGTAGGTGTTTTGCAAATGTTGCGAACCAAAAGAAAGAATAAGGCGGGCTGCTCCTGCGCCTAAAAAAGGAAATACACTGGCCGAATAATTGGCTGCATTGAAAATAAAATTGGAGGCTGAAATCATCGCCATAGGCATTTGTTGGCCTTCGTGGCTATAGGGAAAGCCAGCCCCAATCCAACCGGCTTCTCCAAAGGCGCGCATCATTTCGCGTACTTTGGGATGAACCCTGATTTTGCCCTCCACCAACTGTGGTTCGTTGCGATCCATTTCTTTGAGATAAGGATACAAGTGCTTGTCAGCAATTTGAAAGGCAGATTCTAACAACATTTCAAACCCTTCGTGGTGATGATCTTCAAAATAAGGGTATTGGGTCAGGCTATCGATTTGAAAAACATCGAAAAGCAGAAAGCGCAGGTTGCGCAAATTGGCATATATAGGTTGAGCCATAGTTTGAATTAAAATAGTGATGAGAAAGTTGTTATGTCAAATTTAATACTTTCTCATCACAATGATATGTGCAATGCAAGGGTTTTATTCGTTGCGCAATATCCAAACAGGATTAATACCCGCCACTCTGAATATTTTATAACTTACCGTGAGGCAAGCCATCAACAAAGTAAACATCCCCGAGGCGATAAACAACGGCCAATATTTCCACAAAATGATGTGTACAATAAACGATTGAAGCCAACTATCGATAAAAAAGTAGGAGAGCGGCAGCGCAATGAGATTAGCCACGAGGAGCAATTGTAAGAAGTCTTTCAACAAAAGCGCCATGATGTTGCTCATATCTGCCCCCAGCACTTTTCTGATGCCTATTTCTTTGGTGCGTTGTTGGGTGATGAAAGAGACCAAGCCAAACAACCCCAGACAAGCAATGATAAGCGAAAGATAAGACAGAATACAAATCAAGGTGAAGTTCTTCTCATAATCCACGAAAGTTTTTTCGATTTTTTCATCCAAAAACTTGAACTCAAAAGGCCGCTCGGGTAAATATTTAGCCCAAACGGCTTCTAAATGTCGAATGGCATCGAGGTGGTTATTGCCATCTATTTTGACTGTAATGGCCATCGAGGCTTCTTTGTCTTTGTAATGCACTACCAATGGCACTACTTCTTGGTTGATTGATTCAAAAACAATATTTTTCTTCACACCAATGATGGTGAATGGTCGGTTTTCCATCATACAACAGCTGACATAAACCGTTTTGCCAATCGCATCCTCGGCGCAAGAAAACCCAAAAATTTCTAGCGTTTTTTCATTCACAACAACACTGTTGGTGTCAAAGGCTTGTCCTTTTTCAAAATGCCGACCTGCTGCCAAAGGAATTTGGTAAGTTTCAAAAAATCATCACCCACCGAAAGCGAACGCAATATAAATTCAGACTTATCTTTGTTTTTTTCAGTATTTGGCTTGAGCGTATAACTCATATTATCCAACAACCTATCAGAAGGTATTCTGGAGGAATGTGTTACGTTGGTGATTATATTTTTGTCTATCAGGTCTGCTTTGAATTTGTCAAAGTTCCTTTTTAGTTCGCTGTAATAGCGCAAGTTGATGAGGTGTTCTTTGTTGTAGCCCAGTGATTTGTTTCGCATAAAGTTGAGTTGGTAATAAGTAACCAATGTACCCACTACCATAATAGTAGCTATGGCAAATTGACTGATTACCAACACTGTGCGCAGGGTTTTGCCTTTGGGATTACCCATCCATTTCCCTTTCAATACCTGAATGGGTTGGAAGGAGGAAAGTACCCAAGCCGGATATAAGCCTGACAACAAACTCACGAAAACAATAAACAACAACAAGCCAAAGAAGTAGTAAATGTTGCTGAACAAGGCGCTAAGGTGTAGCGATTTGTCGGTAAAAGCATTAAACATAGGCAGCACCAACTCGGCAAAGCTGAAAGCCAGTATAAATGCCAACAAGGTGATGATAAGTGTTTCGCCCAAAAACTGATAAATAAGGCTGTACCGCTGGGCACCTACTACTTTGCGGATACCTACTTCTTTGGCCCGATTCGAGGCGCGCGCCGTCGAAAGGTTGATGAAGTTAATACACGCAGTGATGAGTATAAAAAAGTTAATAATCAAGTAAAGGTAAATTGTACTTATCTCGCCATTGGCATTGGCACTGATTTCTGTATCAAGTTTAGAAAAAAGGCGAATGTCTTTCAGTTTTTGAATATGGAGCACATAATGGCTTGATTTTACACCCAGTTTTAATTGTTCTTCGTCGGGCACTTGCACAAACTTATTTACAAAATCGGGTAGTTTGGCTTCAATTGTATGTGCTTGTGCGTCTTTTTTGAGCGAAAAATAGGTGTAAAACGAATGATCTGACCAAGCTTGCGATAGTTTATATTTGGTATAAAGACCGGCACTTTCAAGCTCAAAAATGGTCATATTCACAAAAGCCGCCGGGTGGAAGTGTGAATTTTTCGGAAAATCTTTATAAACGGCTTTCACCCGCATATCCAAGGTTTTCATAGTACCATCGTAGCTATAACGCCATTGGATGATTTGCCCTACCGGATTACTTTGCCCAAAATATTTTTTGGCCATTGTTTCGCTTAGTACAATGTCCGTCGAGTCGGTAAAAATGCTTTCTTTATTGCCCGATACCCACTCTACATCAAATATGTTGAAAATACTGCGATCGGAAACATAAATTTCATCTTGAAAACTTTTGAACTCGCCTACATAAAAAAGCATTCGGTAGTTGCGCATACGGCCTATGTGCTCTACCTCTGGGAATTGGTGCTGAAATATATGCGCAATGGCAGGGGTGGTATTGGCAAGTTTGAACTTTTCTTTGCGTGTAGGCTCAATGCGTTCGGTGGTTAGCCTATAAATTCGGTCTGCTTTGGTATGAAAAGAGTCATAACTAAACTCATCTAAGGTATATAAAGCAATGCAAATGCAGCAGGTAAGACCCAAAGCCAACCCAAAAATATTTATCAGAGAATAAATCCTGTTTTTAAGCAGGTTGCGTAAGGCTACGGTAAAGTAATTTTTGAGCATAGTAATACCAATTCAAATGATGCGATAGAACAAACTTTACAAAATCAATACCTTTATATGCAAGCCGCTTATAATCAGTCAATTAAGCTTTCAATTACACAACAACATTGTTCTATTTCGCACAATATTGTTCGATCTTGGACAATATAAAGGTGGTTTTAGATGTCTTTTTTAGGGTATTCGCTTGAGAACAGCTTCTTGAAAAGCCTGCAATTTGAAACTATCTACCAAAGGGGTATCGTTACTGCCCCCACTTTGACGCAAATATTCTCCTCCTGAGCTCAAAATAGTAAATACAATTTGCTCAGGCTGAAAATGATAAATTGCCATTAGGCGGTTGTTACTTACATCAAAGGCGCTAATTAGTCGTTGATTGACCAAGTAACTGTCCAATAAAATGCTATTTTGTTCGTCAATCAAATAATGCCCTACGGCGGGGTCTTGTGCCAAAAGCACATATTTTCTAATGTCTTGCTTTTCGCCGGTGTTATAGACAATTTCCCAGCCCCATTGTGAAGGATTTTCGGTGGCCGTGATGGTGAGTTGCATCGTAACCTCCATCGTTTTGCCTTTAGCAGGATTGTAAATCGCTAAGTTGCCTTGCCACTTGCCCGCCCAATCACTTGGAAAGTTTTGTGCAAAGGAGGAATTCAACAAACAAAAAAGGCTCAATATTACGATACAGGCAGAGTTTTGAATCATTTTCATAGGATAGATTGGTAAAATTTAATAAGAAGGTTTCAGCCATAGTGACAGCCTACTCCGTTAAACTATCAAAATTAAAATAATAAAGTTCTTTTTTAAAATGATGTATTTCAAAAAACTGGGGTTGGTATGGATTGGGTCGATGCTTTGTTTTTCGAAGCTTTTAGCCCAGTCTGCCGTTCCCACCTTCGATGTTTCGACCGATTACCAAGGCAGGGCTTGTCTGATTGTCAATTTGATGGTCAATGCCGCAGAAGGTTCGCAAAAAATTTTCCTGATGAGCCGCTCGACCAATGCGCAAAAATGGCAAGAAGTGGCGCAGTGGCGCTTGTCGCATCTCCCCGAAAGGGCTTCATACAGCAACATTCCTGTTACTTTTGTGTTGTTCGAGCAACCTGAGTGGTTTGAAAATGGCCAAGAAGCAGATCGGAAGA